>JASFVU010000082.1:0-8360 GCA_050049665.1 Bacteroidales bacterium
ACAACTCTCCTATTCGGAAATGGCATTGATGAACATTGCTTTTTGCTATGAGCAACTGGGCGATAAAAAAAGTGCCCGGAAATACCTGGCTATCCTCAGAAAGCAATTCCCCGACAACAAATATTCACAGTAAACTATCTGTAAAACAAACAATCATTTATATTTGTATTTCTTCAAAAGAAAATTCAGGCAATTCTCAGGTTGTTCTTTTAGTTAAGCTCAAGACGAATTTTGAATTTACCGCGTAGCGGTTTAACTATAATAGCAGCTCCATTGATTAATTTACGTCATTCCTCGTAGAGGATAAAGGATCATAAAATGAAACCGGGAACATTTACCCAATTGTATGTCCATCTTGTTTTCGCCGTTAAATTCAGAGACAAAATATTAACCAAAACCATTCGCAAAGATGTATTTAAATACATGAGCGGTATCCTTTCAAATCTAAAACACAAATCAATTATTATCAATGGTGTTTCAGACCATGTACATATTCTTTTCGGATTGAATCCTTCTGTATCAATATCCGATACTGTTCATAGTTTGAAACGAAGTAGCTCTCTCTACATCAATAATGAAAATTTATGCAAAGGTAAATTTGCCTGGCAGGAAGGTTACGGAGCATTTACCTGTAACAGAAAACAACTTGAAAATACATATAAATATATAGAAAATCAGGAATCTCACCACAGCATAAAACCATTCAAAAAAGAATATATTGAATTTCTGGAAGAGAATGATATTCAATATGATAAGCAATTCCTGTTCGACTTTTTTGATCAAAAAGCATAACCTCTACGAGGTAATAATATAATCCGATAATGTTTCCTTCAATAATAAATGCCCTACGGGCAAATTTAGATTTACCGGTCAGGTTGACTGTTGAAATTCACCCAAATGAATATACTGGAAAATATCCTATTTTACCGAAAACTGTCAGAAAGCAATTCCCCGACAACAAATATTCACAATAAACTGTTTATACAAATTACACATATTATAAATTTGTTACGGAATTCTCATTTACTTAAATAATCTGTTTTTAATCATTATGGATGCAATCATATCTTTTATTGAAGGAATCAGAGATAACAATGTCCTGACACAATGGATTGCGTTTTTTACCGTAATTGTTCTGCTGTTCGTTGTTGCACGCATTGTAAAATCGATCACCGGACGGAAATCCATCCGGAAGATCGCCACAAGAAATCCCGTTTCGGCTGCTTTGTTGCATGCCGTTTCCAGATCAATCACTTTCATATTGCTTGCCCTGGGTGTCTGGATCGGTCTTAAAATACTGGCTATTCCTGATGAAAGTAAAGATCTTGCGAACCTGGTCTCAAAAATTATTATTACCATATCCATAGGTTATTTTGCTTACTATCTGGCCGATCTGCCAAGTGTCTGGTTTGAATTTATCATTTCAAAATCGGAGCGGAATCTCAACCAGATGTTCGTTCCGGTAATTCGCAAGACCCTGCGCGTGGTAATCGTATTATTCGTATTCCTGCAGATCATTCAAATGCTTAGCAACAAACCGATTACCACCATTGTTGCCGGACTGGGTATCGGTGGATTGGCCGTTGCCCTGGCCTCGCAGGATACGATCAAACATTTCATCGGCTCTTTTGTCATTGCCGGTGACCAGCCATTTGAGATCGGTGACAGGGTTGTCATCGACGGACACGATGGTCCGGTCGAATCCATCGGTCTGAGAAGCACACGCATCCGGACATTAAACGGACACCTGGTTTCCATACCCAATGGTGAACTGGCGAACAGAACCGTTCTGAACATAGGAAAACGACCTTATATCAAAAGGGAAATGAATATTGGAATAACCTATGATACAAAACCCGAAAAGATCCGGAAGGCACTGGAAATAGTAAAAGAAATTCTTGACAACCACGAAGGTATGAATGAGGAGTTTCCGCCTAAAGTGTATTTCAGCGATCTGAAAAGTGATTACCTCAACATCATTGCACTATACTGGTATCATCCACCCGATTACTGGCAATACATGGATTTTTCCGAAAAGGTCAATATGCAGCTCATTGAACGATTCAACAAGGAAGGCATCGAGTTTGCTTTCCCGACACAGACAATTCACCTGAAAAAAGAAAACGAAGCTGAACAGAATACCTGAAGGAAAGGTACATTTTCAAAAAACAATACGTTATGGGATCTCATCCGGTCAACCTGGGAATCAGATTTATCCTTGAACTAGCAGCCTTCTTTTCTCCCGGCTATTGGGCATGGAAAACGCTGAACGATTGGTACAGGTATCCTCTTGTCATTCTTCTGCCTTTGCTGGTAATGACGGTATGGGGTGTTTTTGCAGTACCCGATGATCCCGGCCGGTCAGGCAAAACGGTGATTGCAACCCCCGGTATTGTCCGATTGCTTATTGAACTTTCGATTTTTGCTTCAGGTTCTCTGGTGATTTATCTGAGCGGGCATACTGTTTTTGCACTGATCTATTCCGGCATTGTACTGGTGCATTATAGTTTCTCTTATGACAGGGTGAAATGGTTGCTGGATCAATAAGAAATAGCAGTGAAAAATGAGAAAGTAAGCGTTGAGATGGTGTCCATTACTGATGGATTAGTCGATGAGTTGATTACACATAAACAAACCCAGCAACAGTACCAGGTACCCGGTACCGAGGAACCAAGTACCATTCAAAAACAATACCTTATGCCCAGTGACAATGTAATATCTGATTTTTCCTTAACGGTGTACCCTGAACTCCGAAGTTGTTTTAAAAACTGACTATAATCGTTATCTCTAACCAGGTAATGGATATCCAGATCAATTCCTATTGTTCTCAGGGTGCCAAAAGCCAGTTGTTGTCCCAGACCAAGCGTTATCCCATGCAATCCTTTACTGGTAGTACCCCAGAAGTTCTGCATATGAACAATCCTGTTAATACCGTAGAAGACAGAAAATCGCGGACGCCATATGAAGTGTTCATTCCGGAAATAGATCTTTCCTCCCACATTGTAAACCGGAAATACTTCTATTGCCATACCAATACCGGCAGATAAATGAATATACCCGATTACTCTTATATCAAGATTTGCACCTAATACACCAAACGGAATGCCAATGCCCAAACCTAATGATCCCCTTTGTTTGATCCTTTTATCATCGATTTCTTCAATAGCATTAACCGGAATATTGATTGTATCTCCCTGATAGTTTCTCAAAAGAAAGGTATTACTGTTCATCTCCTCAATACGTGCATAAAACACGGTTCCATCATTCATTTTTATCAGGTAATATTGTTCCTGATCGTAATCAAGGGTCTGAGGCAAGGTAAACGGTTCTTCATCCTGAGATGAAACAGGCAATGAGACAAAAATGACCAAACAAAACAATAAACCCCGAACACTATTCATGAAGTATTACGATCTTTTAAATTGTGATTTAGCAAATCACACTAAGTTTAGCTTTATCAAGACAATTTTTTTCTGAAAATGTTTTTATAACAATGTGAATCAATTAGTTAAATGCCGGTTAATTAAATCAGAACGTAAATCCAGTAATTTTCTGCTTACCCCTACCTTATAGATATGCGGGTTAATGAACCGTTTATGTTCTTCAGGAAGAAGTTGAAGCCGGTCTTTTGCATAAGTTGATATATCAGAAACACTTTTATTACCGTCGATAACCTGTCCTTTACTCATTACTTTTGATATTAAAGACTCTCTCTTTAACAAACTGATCTCAGCAGATTTTTCGGGTTGATTGGGATGATGTATTTTGTTTATAGCCCCCTCACCTGCCAGTGTAATACCATCAGCATAAAAATACCCGTCATTATCGATAAAACGTTTAAGTTCTTTAACTCCGGGGAAGATAATTTTTTCCTTGTTTTCCGATATTTTCAATCTGGGTTTCCCATGGCTCCAGGATAATTTATAAACTCCGTCCAATGCTGCATCATCCCGGCCTGTAATTAAACTGGTACCCACTCCGAAGGTATCAATCGGCGCCTTTTGCTCAATAAGGCTCTGTATCACATATTCATCAAGCTGATTGGAAGCAGCTATCTTAACGTATCTCAAATCCGCCTCGTCAAGCATTTTTCTTGCTTTTTTACTCAGATAGGCCAGATCTCCGCTATCCAGTCTTATGCCAAATAACTTCTGTCCCTTTTTTTCCATTTCCCGGGCAATCCTGATTGCATTACGGATTCCCTGCTTAAGTGTGTCATAGGTATCGACAAGCAAAATACACTTTTCGGGATTGATCTCTGCAAATTTTTGAAATGCCTGATATTCATTCTCAAAACTCTGGATCCATGAATGAGCCATAGTCCCCGTTGAATTCAGTCCGAACAGGTAAGCGCTATAAACATTGGAAGTACTTTCGGCACCACCAATGATACAGGCCTTACTGGCATGAATACTGCCTAAACCCTGCGATCTTCTCAGGCCGAAATCGATAACAGTTCTTTCTCCTGCCACCTGTTTGATCCTGGCGGCCTTGGTGGCTATCAGTGTCTCAAAATTCAGAATATTCAGTACCAAAGTTTCAATTATCTGGCATTCAAGCAGAGTACCTTCTACTCTGAACACCTGTTCATTGGAAAATATGACCTCGCCTTCCCTCACCGAATATACATCACCAGAAAACCTGAAATCTTCAAGGTATTTCAAAAAATCCTTTTTAAACCCGACGGATGCGAGGTAATCAAGATCTTCTTTTTCAAATTTATAAACATGAAGGAAGTCTAATAAATCGCTTAACCCGGCAAAAACCGCATATCCGCCGCCAAAAGGATTTTTCCTGTAGAAATAATCAAAATTTGCAGAGACATCGTCTTTTCCCGTAAAATAGTATCCCTGAGCCATTGTCAGTTCATAATGATCGGTATACAGCCCCGGATTTATACTCAAAATTGACATTTATATTTTATTATATGGTGCCGGTATTTTGATACAAACCCATAGATCGAATCCCTTATTCCCACCGGAATAAATCTAAACAGGTTAAGCAAAGAATACAAGCCATTCAGATTTCCTGATATCCTGAGAACTGCATCTGATTTAATGTATGCTTTGTTATTCTCGATTAAAACAAGCGACTTATTATATCCTTCGGGAAATTTATACTTTTTTAAGTAGTTTTTTCCTTCTGCGGAATACAATGAAAGAAACTCATAGTGGTCGTCCGCCCCATTTTTGATTATGAAGAAGACACTCCTGTTACACAGTGCACACGTATCATCCACAAGCAAAACCGCTTTAGCACCCATTTTTCATTCGAATGTTTTTTTATACCACCAACAAATTTAGAATAATGAACTATCATAATCTCAATGTTCATCTATTTTTGCTGCCAAAAACAAACATTCATTGACAAATCATCAATACCAAACCTGAAGAAAGGGAAAAATGCCTGAAGTCAGATTTCAGGGATTTCCCTGTCAATCCGATCAGTATCCGGAAATTGGACAGGATTTTAAATATTCATGTCAAGTCAGGTACAAAGTGATGTATTGTTGATGAATTGAATCGAATTAAATGAAATATACGATTGGCCTTCCGGAAATTTCATTTCATTCAGTTATTCGATTACTCAGTTAATCAATAAAATAATTTGCAGGTTGGTTTTTGAAATTTCTCTCTCTTTTCACCTTATCTCGCCGTCTTACCATCTCATTTCTCACTTCTCACCTCTCATCTCTCAGCGCTGGCGTAAGCTTTGGGCGAGAAGCTTCAATCTTATTTCTCAATAGTCAGGTGTGACACATCACTAGTATGAAACAGATTGCAACACAAACGTATTCCCATATTGAACACGGGCAATTTTTCCAGGCAGAATCCTGTACGTAATTCTTTTGGATAACAGACAAAATCAGATAAATGACAAACTTCCTGCAATTTCCCTGATCAGCAACTTATTCGAAGTGATCCAATTCTCAGGCGCATCAATATACAGAGAAATTCTGTTTACATCGTTGTCTCTGAAAATAAATAGCTCATTCGCATTCACCTTACAGACCTTTCCTTTATGGCCGTCATGAAACGTAAAAACCGCCATCGAATCGCACTGGGATTCAACTATTTCCATTGAATTACCAGGAGGAAAAATCTCGGCATAAATCCTCAGATCAACACGTTCATTTCCGGTATCGATGAAATAGCCGTCGCCGTTAGCACTGGAATCAATTGCATGCCAGTTTACAGGAATACTGAATTCAAAACTAAAACGATCATTCGTTATTTCCTTCATTTCAGGAAGATCGACGATTTCAGTCATGTTTTCCTGTTGCGCCTGATCTTGCTTATCTGTTGTTCTGTTCAGCTTGCAGGAAATAACCATCAAAAACAGGACGGATACAAATACCAGGTTGTTTTTCTTCATTTTCCTATACTCTCAGTGGTCATCAAATTTAATGATTCTTCAGAATGTATATAATGATGCCGGAAAATTAATTCGATCGTTTTTTAATAAGTTTGTCATAGGTTGAATATATATAGGAACAAATAGGGTTAACATCATTTACAGAATCACTTTATTTAACCGGGAATTAGCGGAATTCTCTATTGAATGGCTTTGTTTAACAAACAATCCAATCGAATGAAAACGTTTATAGGATGTTCAGGGTATTATTACAAAGACTGGAAAGAAAAATTCTATCCTGCGGGTCTGAATAAAAGCCGGTGGCTTGAATTTTATGCTTTACAGTTCAATACCGTTGAAATCAATAATACATTCTATACCACTCCCTCCGAAAATACACTGTCCGAATGGAAAAACAAGACCCCTGAAGACTTTCAATTTTCCATTAAAGCAAACCGTTATTTTACCCATATGAAAAAACTGAAAACAGACAATGATTTTAAAATCAGGTATAACCAATTTGAAACATTGCTGACCTTACTGGAGGACAAATTAGGCTGTATCCTCTGGCAACTGCCGGGGAGCATTAAAAAAAATACGGCAAAATTAGCATCGTTCTGTGACAGTATCGGTGGGGACATACAGCACGTAATCGAATTCCGGCATCCGTCATGGTATCAGGATGATGTATATGAAATTCTTGAATCAAGAAATATTTCGTTTTGTATCGTTTCCGCGCCGGGAAACTTACCTGAAGAAACAGTTTTAACAAGCAATACGGCATACATCAGATTTCACGGGAAAGAAAACTGGTATGATTACCTTTACAGCAACCGGGAAATATCCCGCTGGAAAGAAAAACTCGAAAAGCTTAAAACAGAAAAACTCTTTGCGTATTTCAACAATGACATTGGTGCAAACGCCGTTAAAAACGCTATTCAATTAAAACGAAGTTTGAAATTCAATTGAAGGATAACCTTAATGGGAAAATAAATCACTAAAACGTGAATGAATTTCACGGCAGAACGTTACTTAAAAAGTATTTCCTTTTTTTTCAGGTAACTGTATATCAGCATGATAACGGATTGTAACTGTATTACTAACAAATGATATACACTTTTTATCAGTTTCATAAGAAGAAATGAAACATTCGCTAAATCCCTGCATTATATCATTTATCCTTATAACTAAGCAAAACGGTTATCTAAAGTTCTGTATGAAAAGGGATGAACATTGAAGAATTCATGATCAGCATGCTGAATAAAAGAAATTCCGTTTTAGAACAATGATGCGACGAATAAGAAATTAGTTGTACCTATATCTCAAATGATTTTCCTTTCTTCTTTTGCATATAAATATTAAA
The DNA here is from genome assembly GCA_050049665.1 of Bacteroidales bacterium. GTDB lineage: Bacteria > Bacteroidota > Bacteroidia > Bacteroidales > UBA10428 > UBA10428. The sequence continues at coordinate 7,718 of JASFVU010000082.1, forward strand.
AGATAACAAGATATTGGTATCTTATTATATTTTTTATAGATTATCTTTGAACAGGAAAAAGAAAACCATTCCCTGCTTGTAATACGAATAAACAGGATACAATATGAAAAATTACTTACGCATTTGGTTCCTGCTGGCCGGTTTGCCGGCTTTAACGCATACTTTAACTCATGCCCAGCAATATGTGCTGGATCAGGATGTAAGTTCTGTTACGATTGAAGGAACTTCCAATCTGCATGACTGGACCATGGACGTTACTGAAATTTCAGGGACACTTACGGCATCCTGTACAGCAAACGCTTTATCGTTCAGTGAGACTTATGTTACCGTTCAGAGCGGATCTGTAACGGCTGAGAACAACATCATGAATTCCAAAACACAGGAAGCTCTTAAGACAAAACAACACCCGCTCATTACCTACAAATCGAAATCCATTACCCTGAATAATACCGGCAAAAGGGAAACAACCGGCAAAACATATGGCATACTGACTATTTCGGGAGTAGCTAAAAAGCTTGGTATTTCATTCAAAGGAAGTTTTACCGATAACAGATCCTTCCGTGTACACGGGAAGTTTGAAGTATATATGACGCACTTTGATGTCAAACCGCCGACAGCTCTTTTAGGCAGTTTAAAAACGGGC
>JASFVU010000420.1:0-3654 GCA_050049665.1 Bacteroidales bacterium
GCATCTGGAACAGTTGAGAAATAGCGGAAACTCTGTTAAAGAGCGCCTGGTGTGGTTTCTTCACACACACCTCCCCGTCAGGCGAACCATTGTCCCTCAGTCGGAAAACCTGTACTATCAGAATGCCTTATTCAGGCATTATGCGTTTGGGAATTTTAAAGAATTGTTCCGTAAGGTCTGTGTTGACAATGCTATGCTGATTTTCATCGATAATGCTACCAATGATGTTGACAGCCCGAACGAAAACTTTGCACGTGAAATGTTCGAGTTGTACTCCATTGGAAGGGGAACCCAGGTTTCCGAAGGCAATTATACGAACTATACCGAAGACGATATTAAGGCAGCGACCAGGGTATTGACAGGTTACGAGGTCGATGATACATTTGCCAATATTGATCCCGACACCGGGATACCTTCAGGAAAACTGATTGTCAGACTGGAAGGAGCCACCGAAATCGCCGACCGTCATGATGCGGGGCAAAAGCAATTCAGTGCAGCTTTTCAGAACCATGCCATTGAACCATCGGCACTCGTGGGCGGACAGGCAACAAAAGAAGCAGCAGAAGCCGAGCTCGATGAAATGATCGATATGATCTTTGATCAGGATGAGACAGCCCGGTTTATTTCGAGAAAGCTATACCGGTTTTTTGTTTATTATGAAATAACGGATGAGGTCGAATCCCAGGTCATAGAGCCGCTGGCCTCCGTATTCCGGAATAACAATTATTCGCTGGAAACGACTGTCCGCACGTTGCTTTCAAGTGTCCATTTTTTTGATCAGGACAATGCTGTTACAACAGATGATAACAAAGGTGCGATCATAAAATCTCCGGTAGAAATTGTACTGAATACCTGCAATTTGTTTGATGTCTCATTTCCAACCGATCCATCTGCCTTATACGAAACAGTTTATCAGGAAGGACTGATAGAAGCCATTGATTACCAGGGTTTGATGCTATATGAGCCATATGATGTTGCAGGCTATGCCGCCTATTTTCAATTCCCGAATTATAACCGGAACTGGATTACTCCTTACAGTCTTGCTTACCGTTATCAATTTGCCGATCTGCTGATCAACGGGGTAAATAACGGAGGAGACCCGTTAGGCATTCAACTGGATATACTTGACTGGGTTGAAAACTCAGGACACATCCCCGATCCCTCGGATGCGGAAGCACTTGTTCAATCACTTATAAGCTGGATGTTCCCTTATCCCCTGAATGAAGACAGGCTCAATTTTTTCCTTACCGATGTCTTTCTCGATAGTTTGTATCCATCGGCATGGACAATGGAGTGGGACAATTATCAATCGGAACCGGGAACATATGAAGCAACTGTCAGAAGCAGGCTTGAAATCCTTTTGAGGGCCCTGATCCAATCACCTGAATACCAACTTTTATAATCCGCCGAACATGAAAAGAAGAAAATTCATAAAAAATATAGTCTCCGGAAGTGCAGGAGCTATCACGCTGGGAGGGACTCCTATCAGATTGCTTGCGGGAAATGAAGCCCTTAAATACGCTGCTGCCGCTTCGGATAATGACAATGTGCTGATCTTTGTCCAGCTTCACGGAGGAAATGATGCCCTGAATACCTTAATCCCTGTTCATCAATACGATGAATACTATACTTACAGGGCAAATATTGCCATTCCCAAACAAGGCCTGAGAAAGTACATCGATGTTGACCAGTCCCTGCCTTCCGATTCCCAGATAGGACTACACCCCGATATGATCTTTTTTAAACAGTTGTATGATCAGGGCAAAGCAGTAATCGTTCAAAATGTCGGTTATCCGGGCATGAATATGTCCCATTTTCACGGGCGCGATCTTGTGTTTATGGGACTTGACGGAAACGACGACGAACTGGGAGTGCGATCGGGATGGATGGGACGCTTTCTTGATTATGAATATCCCGGCTACCCCGACGATTATCCGACAGAAGATATGCCTGATCCAATTGCTATTGAAATAGGGAGTGCCGACAGAGGCAGCTCCATGTCCATTGCTTTCCATCGCGAAAATGGCATTCCCATCGGATTGAGTATACAGAGTCCCGATCATTTTTACAATCTGATTAACGGAGTTGGGGTTGATGATTCACTCTATTATCGCCCGCAAGGACATGCCGGTGACGAACTTGAATACATCTGGCAATTTGAAGGCATGTCCAATGTGTATGCCGAACGACTGGCCGAAGTGTACAATGCCGGCAATAATTCTTCTGTTGATTATCCTTCCGAATACCCTCACCAGGCACCTTCCAATTATATTTACAATTATCTTTCGGAACAACTGCGACTGATCGCTCGGCTGATAGATGGCGGCATAAAAACAAAGATATTCCTTTGCCGTCTGGGAGGCTTCGATACACATGCTTCACAGGTTGTGCAGCAAGATTCCACCTATGGAACACATGCAGCATTGTTGTATCACTTATCCTCATCCATCAAAGCATTCCAGGATGATCTGGCAAACCTTGGATTAGAAGAAAAGGTAGTTACCATGACCTTTACCGAATTCGGCAGACGTGTCTATTCAAATCAAAGTTACGGAACAGATCATGGTACATCCACACCCGTATTCATTTTTGGGAGTTCATTGCATGGAAAAGTCGTCGGAACAAATCCGGACCTGAGCAATCTCAATAACGGGAACATGCAATACAACATCGACTACAGACAAATTTATGCTTCCATCGTACAGGATTGGTTTAATTCAAGTCCCGAAGCCGTTGAAGCAGCAGGCTTCAGCGAATGGACAAATCAACGTATTAATTTGTTCAGCCCTGCCTCATTGAATGAAACGTACACGTCGGTTCCAAAAGTCAAATGCTTCCCGAATCCGGCAACCAACCTTGTTAATTTTCAGTTTTATCTCCACAAATCTTCCGGAATAAACATTCAGATCATCAATTCACTGGGACAAAAAGTACTTGAAAAAGAATTCGGAAGACTGCATTTCGGACAGCAAACATTGAATATTGATCTGTCAGAACTGGATCCGGGCAACTACATCTATCTGATCCGGGGAGATACCAGAATCGGGACCGGGAAATTCATAAAATACTGATATCCGGATCCCCGGTTTTGAAGTTCCCGGGAAACAGAAAGCCCATCCTGTTTTTTACAATCCGATCTGATCTCTGGAAACTTTGTAAAATATGATCCGCTGGTACTGTCCGTTTATCCAGGTCTTACCCAAAACGGCCAGTCCATTGTCACTGGTTTGGACCAGGCTGGCCACTTCAACCGGATTCCCATATCCCAGATTGTGTGTTGTTACTTGTTCTCCCGTCTCTCTGTCAAAGACCAGTAAAACGATCTGGTTCGATTTGCTTGTCGCGGCAAACACAATGTATTCTGCTTCATCAAGGGTATATTTTATAACATCCATCCTGGAATCTGCCATTAGCTGACTCATAAGGATATCCTGAAAATCCTGCGTATTTTGCAAAGAATTTCTGTCAAGTCCCGCAAGTGGATAAATGTAATTATCTCCCGAATGGTATCTTGAAACCGTAAATGTATCTCCTTCCAGATGCAGAGAAGAGCTGATTGATGTCTCTTCCTGGTAATTATACAGCCTGCCTGTTTCCGATCCACTGCTCCCTGAAAGAAAGACCATGGCCATGGAATAATTGGCAATGCAGTTC
>JASFVU010000298.1:0-4695 GCA_050049665.1 Bacteroidales bacterium
CCATCATTTGTCATGCCTCCAATAAAAAACGGGAAAGTTTTCCCTTTTCTCTGAATGTGAAGCCTGATCTCGGATTCAAAATCTTCGTTTGCAGCAATCTGTGTTCTCCACACAGGATTGAAATTCCGATCATAAAGATCTATTACCGATCTTCTTCCGATCCGGTCATAACTCAGAATGACTGTATTTTCCCCGTTGTTCCATGCCGACAAAGGCATTTGGCTTTCCAGTTCATCCTGCTCTGCAAAAGACAATTCACTGCCGTTCATGGTTATTCCGATCAGCTTTGCCTGCAGAGTAACATCGTCCATGCAAACAAAATATATATTGTCGCCGGATCCGATCCATTCCGGAACAGGATTGGAATAATTCACCGGCAATTTGACCGACGAAAGGAAGTCTCCGGAGGAAGATAATGCCAACACCGATATCCTGGGAAAATTTGCCAGGCTGCTGTCCGCCAGTGCCGCCAAAACCAGGTAATTCCCGTTGTCAAGTTCAATTACAGATTCGGGAAAATATGCTTCATCAATATTGCTGCTTTCGTATACTCTGACAAAGGTTGCTTCAGGTGCAACATTACTTTTTTTTACATCACAGGATATAACCCATATCAATACCAGAAATCCGTATACAATGCGAATGGTCCTCATTTTTTTCTTCTTTTAGGTAAAACACAATCCAGACTGCCCCTGTCTGTTTTTTTATTTATCGGAAAAAGGACCGAAAGATTTGCAACCAGGTGGTTCAGGCGTATATCATCGGAAATATCATAAGTGCTCCCGCTTATTGACTGATTATTGTACCGGTTCGATTCATTCACTATGTTATGCAATCCGATCCGGTAAGAAATATCCAGGGCAAGACGAAACTGGCTAAAATCATAATATCCTCCGATACCTCCGAAGAGATCCCATTTTGAACGAATAAATTCGGTGGAAGAATTGGTTGTGGACGGGTCATAAAATTCAATCGGCCCGTTCTCCGTCTCGAGAATAGTTGTAGAAGCAACGGTATGCTGTGCATTTCTGAGTATAGCATAAGATCCTCCGGCAAAAAGATATGGCGACCAGTCGGTTTCTTTCAGGATCTGGTACTGCACCAGCAATGGAAAATTGATATAATTTAAACTTATGCCCGTTTCATTCCGGTAGGTCGATTCAAGTTCCCCCTGGCTGTCAAAAAATTCAAGGTAGGATGAATACCCATAGCTATATTTTACCATTTCAGGTAAAAATCCGACCAGGAGATAATCATTTAGCTCAAGGTACAAAGAAAACCCCAATTGATTTCCAAAGTTACTGAACATAGGATCGTAGTTCCTTTCTTCAGTTTCAGCATCATCAATCATTGTAATCAAATCGTAACCGGAAAGTAAATCCGGTTTGCTGAAATTTATTCCGCCGTGAATGCCGATGTAAGGTTTGACGTTTTGCCCCCTGGCAGACGACAGGAAACAGCAAAATGCAACAACAAGTATTGCCTGTGCCCCTGAAAGAATTGGTTTGCGCATAGTTGAAAAATGATTCCGCTATAATAACGGTTAAGATATAAGATTGTTCTGCGGATGGTGTGAAAAATCATCGGAAAAATCAAAAATCCTGATCCCCGTTTCCTTAGCCTGGCAATATTCTCTTAACAAGCGATCACAATAATTCATATTCTCCTCAAGAGAGGTGTGTAACTCAAAATCGAAAAATATAAAAAGTATTTCTTTGGTTGTACCCGTAATCATTGTTCTTTCAGAATCGCTTGTCGGACTTCCAAAAGCACCGTACTTATCCCTCAATACAATCAAATTTGTAATGTTTACAGGCCCTCTTCCTATACCGGAATAGGGCTCCCCTTTTTGCCCCAGACCTAATTCTATATCCCCTTTAAGCTTAACTCTGTCGTACCCGCCAATAGAAAAGCAGGACCGAATTGATACAAGGTTCAAAACATCAACCACGTTATTGATCTTATACAGATCCGATCCTTTAACGATCCTTCTTAACAAAGCATCTGCAGAAGGCCTGTAACGGTTCGGATCATTCCCGCATTTTTTATAGGCATTCCGGGCGGAAGCAATTACTTCAAGTTTATTAATATCAGACAAATTATACTGATCTCTTATTTTTTCAACAGCCTCCCGGATCAGCCCGGCCAGTTTATCTGAGGAAGGATGACAAACAACATCAGCCAATAACGTACCAATCCTGAGACTCTTCAATTGTGCCAGCATATATGAATTAACCGATATATACATTATTGCCTATTTTCATGAAATACAGGTGACGAATTCGTCCAAAAAACGGTGATAAAAATCATCGTTTTATCCTCGTTCATCAACAAAATACATCTTTTTATTTGAATTCCCGTTTTATCTAATAAATAATTATAGTCAAAATAACATTAAGCCGATGGAACGTATATACAGAGAATCCACAGCAAGTCTTCCGTTAATCGATTTTATGCCTGAAGGTAATTTAAAAATTGAAGGAAGATCAATCCAGGAAGATGCTGTAGGCTTTTTTAGTCCCCTCATTGAATTTGTTGATGCTTTGAATGTCTCAAACGTCATTCTGGATATCAATCTGGAATACTTCAATACTTCCACATCAAAAAAATTGCTTGATCTGTTCAGGCACCTTGAAACAAATGATAACATTCAGAATATTCTGATAAACTGGTATTTTGAAGAAGGAGACGATGACAGCCTGGAAACTGCCGAAATTTACGAAGAATGCCTTCTGCGAATTGATTTCAGATATCATGAATATGCTGAAGTAGCGTAAATTCCCTGAAACAATCAAAATAATAGTTCATACGCTGACAATGGTTAATTGTCAGCGTATTTTTTTACTTCATCCATGAACAAGTCAAACAAAAACTCTGTATCGGTTGGCCCGCTCGACGCTTCGGGATGAAACTGAGAAGAAAAGAAAGGTTTTGACTTATGCTGAATACCTTCGTTTGTCCCGTCATTCAGATTAATAAAAAGCGGTTCCCACTCACCTGGCAAGGTCTCATTATCGGTGGCAAATCCATGATTCTGGGAGGTAATATAGGCTTTTTTCGTACCTGCCTGTATTACCGGCTGATTATGACTCCTGTGCCCGTATTTCAATTTGTATGTGTCTGCCCCGGAAGCCAGAGCCATTAACTGGTTCCCAAGACAAATACCATAAATGGGATTGTCGCTTTGATAAGCCTTTGAAAGATGGCTAATGGTCACATCGCATTGTTTCGGATCTCCCGGCCCGTTTGAGATAAACAAACCGTCATATTCTTCTCCGGTAAAATCATAATCCCAGGGAACCATGATAACGGCCGCATCACGTTTTATCAGATTACGAATAATATTGTACTTCACCCCGCAATCAATGAGCAGTATCTTATACTTCCCGTTACCGTAAACTTTTTTTTCTTTAGTGCTGACCTGTGCTACCAGATTTTCTTTGTTCGGATCAAAAAGCTCAATATCCTGATCACCATATATGATCTTTCCCAGCATGGTGCCTTTCTCTCTCAGGATCTTTGTCAACTCACGGGTATCTATTCCATAGATGCCGGGGATTTTATATTCTTTCAGCCAGTCACCAAGGCTTTTTTCAGCATTCCAGTGGCTGAATTCTTCCGTATAATCCGAAACAATTAACCCTGAAATGTGTAAAGCATAAGACTCGAAGAATTTATACATACTGTTTTCCATCTCAGATCCCGGAACCCCGTAATTCCCAATAAGCGGGTAAGTCAGGGTCAAAATCTGACCTTTGTACGACGGATCGGTCAGACTCTCCGGGTAACCTGTCATGGAAGTGTTAAAAACAACTTCTCCTGAAACGGATCCGCTATGGCCAAATGATTTTCCATGAAAAACATTTCCGTCCTCGAGTATGAGTTTTATGTTATTAAAAGTTCCCAATGGTAAATTTTTAATTATTCAACTATTCGCCTGCATCCAAAGATTCTGTAAATTGTTTCCCATACAAAAAAATCAGTTCTGCAACCTGCTCAACGCCAAGCCGTTTTGCAATAATTTTTTTGTCTTTATCAAGAACAAATACCTGTGGGGTAGTCCTCACATCATACGTGATCTTAAACTTATAATCATAAGGATACCAGGCATTAATCCAATCATATATTTTGTATTTGTTAACAAAATCGATCCATTTTGCTTTTCCGTCTTCTCCAAAAAGTGTGCTTATGGCAATCACTTTAACTCCCATGTTTTCCAGGGTATCCTTATAAGATTCATACAATTTCGGAACAGCTTTTTTGCAATGCCCGCAATCTGCCTCCCAGAATAACAAAACAAGGAAATCTGCTTTCACATTATGAATCCTTATCAAATCCCCTATGTGAGGATATTTTTTTAATGCCGTATCATGTTCTGCTGCAATAAAATGCTCTTTCGGAACAGATAACAATTCAAAATCAGGTGCAACTTTCCCCAATAACAGAGGCTTCAGAATTTCTATCCTTTCTTCAAGATCAGCGATGAATTTCTTATCGCTCCACCAGGATTCCTTTACATAATATTTATCGGCTAAATGTACCTGAACAGCATCCATCCCCATTAACTTGCTATTCCCGTAATGATTGAAAAGCGTGATAAGCATAAATCGAAAAATAGCAGAATCTGCCCGTGATTTTTCTATTAAAAAATCAACTTCTTTGATGATCGTATCGGGAATCTGAGGGATTACTTTT
>JASFVU010000083.1:0-8359 GCA_050049665.1 Bacteroidales bacterium
TTATGGCAGGGAATAATGATAAGGCTCTTACATATATCAATATGGTCAAAACAAGGGCCAGGATGTGTGGTGCTGAAGGTAATACAGTGCCGGCAAACTTAACAGGAACTGTTACAATAGAGCAGTTGCAGCATGAAAGAAGACTGGAACTTGCTTTGGAAGGCCACAGGTTCTTTGACCTGGTTCGGTGGAGAATCGCAGAAGAAAAATTAAACGGTTCCTATCTTGATAATCAGGAAAGAACGGTTACTTTCAGTTCTCCCAAAAATGATTTCTTCCCTATTCCTGAGACTGAAGTTAACAGAAGCCAGGGTGCACTTTTGCAGTATCCCGGCTGGTAAATTGCAGGACTAATTAATTATGGAAAGGACTAATTGATTAAATTAGTCCTTTCTTTCTTTTATGAAATGACTAAATGACTAATTGAGTAAAATAAAAAGGGGAAATGGGTAAAGTTCAGTTAAAAGTATTCGCCTTATCATTATTGGTAATTTGTTCTTTTTCATGCACAAAATCCAGAATAAGATCTGTTTGTAACGATTTTTTGGATCATACCGTTGAATTAAGCCGGCTATCCGTAAATTACCCTGATGATAATACTCTGTTCCCCGTCGATTTTCAGGCTCCTACTATCAAGTGGACCGATTCAACCGAAACCAGCTCTGACTGGTTTGCATGCATCTCGGATACTCTTGGGAATATCATTCTGAATAAATTTACCGGGGAAGAGGAATGGAAACCGGATTCGTCAGACTGGGAAGAACTGAAAAGGAACCATATTTCAGAGAAACTGCAAATTACGATCATCGGTTTTAATAAAAAGGGGAAGGAGCTGACCGGAGGCGCACAATTTTTTCAAATATCAGAAGATTCAGTAGGGGCAGATATCTTTTTCAGAGCAGTTACTTTACCATTTTCCTATGCAGTGCGTAATGTCCGGACAATTGAGTGGTATATGGGAAGCGTCAGAGGGGGAGTTCCCAGAAAAATGCTTGATAATATGCCTGTTTGTGCCAATTGCCATTCTTTTTCCGCAAACGGGCCAACACTGGCAATGGATGTTGATTATGGCAATGACAAAGGCTCATATGTTATCACGCAGGCAAAAGATACCTGTTCGCTTTTGCCTGAGGATATAATAACCTGGAGCAATTTCAAAAAAGATGAAGGAGAACCAACTTTTGGCTTACTCTCGCAAATCTCACCTTCAGGGAAGCATGTTCTTTCTACAGTTAAGGATTTATCGGTTTTTGTAGCAGTAGATGATAACCTGGCCTACTCACAACTCTTTTTTCCCATAAAAGGGATTATCGGTATATACGATATCGAATCCAAAACTTTTAGTGAGCTTCAGGGAGCAAATGATCCGGAATATGTTCAAAGCAACCCGACCTGGTCTCCGGATAATAAAACAATATTATTTGCCCGTACAGACATGTATATAAATGAAAAAGTCAGGAAATATGGCAATGCTTTACTCAATATCGACGATGTAAAAGAATTCAGGGACGGTCATAAGGAATTTAAGTTTGATATTTATTCGGTTGATTTTAATGATGGCAAGGGTGGAATACCCCATCCTTTGAAAAATGCTTCTTTTAACGGCAAGAGCAACTATTTCCCGAAATATTCCCCCAACGGCAAATGGATTGTGTTTTGCCAGGCTGAAAATTTTATGCTGTTACAACCCGACAGCAAACTATATATAATGGAAGCAGACGGATCGAATGTGCGACTGATGAATTGCAATACGGACAATATGAACTCCTGGCATTCCTGGTCGCCCAACGGGCACTGGCTGGTTTTTTCATCGAAGACAGAAAGTATATATACACGCTTATACCTTACCCATATTGACGAAAAAGGCAATGATTCACCTCCGATTCTGGTGGAAAACCTGGTCTTCGAAAAAAGAGCCGCCAATATTCCTGAATTTTTCCCCGGCAATGCCCCGGAATTCAATACAATAGTTGACGAATTTTCCAATACAGCTCCGTATTTTACGCAATTAGCCTCTGATAATATGCAAAGTCAATACTACCTGAGAGCCGACCGGAATTTAAAGCGGGCTATTGCTTTGGATTCAAACTATATTGATGCTTATATTCTGAAAATTCTTCTTAATTCCATTTTAGTACAGGTAAATTCGACGACTGAAAAAGCTGAAAAAACCAAAGCTTTATCAATTGTAAATGACCTTATTTCTCAAAATAAGGAGGACCTTGAGTTACAGTTTTTAAAGGCCAACTTATTATCTGCCGTTGGTAATAATGATCAAACGTTAGCTATACTGAATTCAATTATTTCCAGGTCCCCTGAATTTTACAGGGCATATGATCTTCTTGCCACTGTTTATAAGAAACAAAATAAATCGAATCTTGTAGTTCAAACATACAACAAGATGAAAGAACTGGTTCCTGTGAACGAGCTGGAAATCAATATTGCTATTATCAAATATTATCTTTCAAACAATAAGACCAACGATGCATTATTGTTACTTAAAAACATGATCCGGAAATATCCGTACGATGAAGAATTACACGAACTCTTATGTGGAATATATATTGGAATGAAAGATACCAAAGCTGCACAAGGTGAATTAAGCTTTCTTTTAAGCAGTGATTCAACGAATTACAGGTATTATTTAATGTATGCCGAAATTTATAAAATTACCGGGGACCAGGAAAAGATTAAGGAGTATAGCTCTTTGGGATATGAGTGGCTGCAGCAAAACCTGGACGAAAATAATGAAAATATTCCCTTGGTATTTGAGAAAGCAAGCATACTTCAGAAAAACAAAGATTTAAAAGGAGCAGTTGAAATCTATGATAATATTCTGAAACATTTCCCATCGAATTATCGGGCCCTTAAGGAGAAAGCAAGAATTACGGTGGCAATGCAGAAATGGCAGAATGCTATACTTTTGTATAATGAACTTTTAAGGCACTATACCCCCGAGGAAGAATTTTATAATAATACAGCCATTGCCTATATAGAATTGGGGAATTTTGAGGAAGCATTAAATAATTTCAGCAATACCTTAGAATTAAATCCTTCTAATGTTGATGCATTATATAACCGGTCTAAACTGTATGAAATGCTTGGTGATACTCAAAAAGCAGGTAAGGATCTGGAAACTATGGAACAGATCTTAAAGAAAAAGAAAAGTCCGGGCCAGGATAAATAGCAATTGTTAAACTCATTTATCCCGATACGCTGCGCTATTCCCGACAGATCGGGATTCAACTTACTCCCGATAGTTATCGGGATCAATACACTGTATTTTTGAAATCTGAGTTTCACGAATAAAATAAACTTTATTAAATTCGAGGTGATTTACTTTTGGAGTCAACAAAAATGACAGTAGCCATGTAAATATTTGGTTCTGCAAGGATATACAGTTCACCTGACAAAGAATTGAAACCATTGAAATTTATAATCACTTCCTGAAAAATCAGGGAAAAATTGTAAAAAGCATAATTTATGAAGTATAAGATTTTCATAAAAGGGTTTTTCTTGTTGAGCCCTTTCATTGCTTTTACCCAGCAGGCATCCGTTACTTCTCCCAATCAAAAAATTAACGTTGAGCTTTATAGCCGGGAAGGACGGGATCCGGACAGTTGGTATTTAAAAGTCAATTATCAAATCCACGGAACAAATTTGGAAATAATTCCTCAAATCGATCTGGGACTTTCACGCAGCGATCAGGATTTCTCAAAAGAACTTAAATTCCTGAACACCGAGAAGCCTCTTTTGATAAATGAACAATACAATGCTTTATACGGGAAACGAGCCAAATGCAGCAATTCGGCCAACGAAATAGTAATTTCATTCGAAAATCCGAAAAAGGCCAAATTAAACCTGGTTATCCGGGCATATAACGATGGGGTGGCTTTCCGGTATGAGTTTCCTGATAAGGAAGGTACTTACGCGGTAAAAGACGAGTTGACTGCATACACCATTCCTGCCAAAACCAAACGATGGATGGAGAAATGGGACCTTGCTAATGAAGGACCATATTCTTTAATCGAAGATGAAAATATACAACAAACCTGGTCGTACCCGGCACTGTTTAATTCCGTTGATACAGTATGTTGGTTCCTGATTCACGAGGCCGATTTAAACCGTAGTTATTGTGGTACAAAACTTAGCAATGATGAAGATAAATCGCATTTCAAACTTGTATTCCCCGATCCGGGCGATGGAAACGGAGAGTCACAGCCAACCATAACACTTCCCTGGAAATCGCCCTGGAGAGTGATCATCATGGGAAGTCTTGCCGATATTGTTGAGTCAACACTGACTGACGATGTATCAACGCCATCTGTATTATCAAACACCGATTGGATTAAACCCGGTATTGCTTCATGGAATTACTGGTCGAACAACCATGGGACAAAAGACTTTAAGGTAGTTTGCGAGTTTGCCGATTTGGCTGCTGCTATGGATTGGCCATATACTCTCCTTGATTGGGAATGGGATATGATGAGTAATGGCGGAAACCTCGAAGATGCATTGAAATACATTCATTCTTTAGGTGTGAAGCCTTTATTATGGTACAATTCAGGAGCATTCAAATGGGTAAGGGCAACACCCTGTGATCGTATGATGACTCACAAAAACCGTGTCGAGGAGTTTGCTAAACTGAAAAAACTCGGCGTAGCAGGTGTTAAAATCGATTTCTTTTTGAGTGAAAAACAGGATTTAATAAAATATTACCTCGATATTCTGGATGACGCTGCTCAATACGAGATCATGGTTTATTTTCACGGGTGTATTGTTCCCCGCGGATGGTCCCGTACTTATCCACACTTAATGACCTATGAGGGAGTGCGGGGGGCAGAATGGTATAACAACGGGCCTGAATTTACTTATATTGCTCCCGGACACAATTCCATTATCCCTTTTACAAGAAACGTAGTTGGTTCAATGGATTATACCCCGGTTACTTTTACCAATTCTCAATTTCCACATATCACATCTTATGGACATGAATTGGCACTCAGTGTCGTTTTCGAGTCGGGCATTCAACATATGGCCGACCGTCCTGAAGGTTATTCAGGCTTACCCGATGCCGCTAAGGTCTTCCTTAGAGAGGTACCAAATGCATGGGATAACACCAAATTGCTTGATGGTTATCCGGGTAAAGATGTGATAATTACCCGTCAGAAAGGTACTGCATGGTACATTGGAGGAATTAACGCTGAAAGCAGGGAAAAAACAAAAACTATTTCTTTTGATTTTTTACCTGAAGGTAAAAAGTATAAATTAACACTAATAGCGGATGGAGAACATGATAAAGATCTTATGGTCAGACATTGGGTAGTTGACAAATCATCGATGATTGAAGTAAAAATGCTTCGCCGGGGAGGTTTTGCTGCATATGCAAAACCTATTTAAAACTCAATTCATCTGATATAAATTTACAGGAATACTCCGGAGGTAATTTGGAATTAAAATGAAACAGCATGATAAAAATAATTATTAACACATACGACAACCGATCCCGCCTCAGGTGAGAGAAGGAGAGGCCCGGCGAAGCCAATGATTATTTTTTCTTGTGAATTCCTTCTGACTATTGAAAATTAACAAATAAAACAGTGAAACAACTATCTATTTTATTCAGCGGAATGCTTTTAGTCGCAATTCTTCAGGCTCAGGATCGCCCACCTCATCCGGAGCTGGAAAACCCTGCCATTCAGGGGATCAATAAAGAATATCCTCATGCCACCTTTATCAGTTACGAGAACCGCGAAACTGCATTGACCAATGATAAAAACAAATCTTCGCGTGTGATCTCGTTAAACGGTGTCTGGAAATTCAATTTTGTAACCGGTGTGTCAAACCGTATCGAGGGATTTGCAGCACCCGAACTTGACCTTTCAAACTGGAAAGAGATAGAAGTGCCGTCGAACATGGAAATGAAAGGGTACGGCATTCCAATTTATGTAAATGTCGGATACGAATTTTATCCGGAATGGAACTTTAAGCCTCCGTATATTAACAACCTCGAAAAAAACAATATTGGATATTATCGGCGTGAATTCTCTATACCTGAATCCTGGAAAGGGCATCAGATTTTTATTCATTTTGGATCAATCAAGTCGGTTGGGTTTGTCTGGGTCAACGGCCAAAAAGCGGGTATGAGCAAGGACAGCAAGACTCCCCAGGAATTTGATATCACCAATTATGTTCAGCCAGGGAACAATACCATTGCCGCAGAGGTTTTCCGGTGGAGCGATGCCTCATACCTCGAGTGTCAGGATTTCTGGCGTTTAAGCGGAATTCCGCGTGAGGTTTATGTATATGCCCAGCCAAAAGTTCGTTTACGCGATTTCTTTGCTAAAAGCACACTTGATGAAAGCTATACCAATGGTATTTTTGATCTCGATGTGGAAGTGAAAAACCATACAGGAAAGGAAGCCTCATCTTCGGTAACCTATGAAATTCTTAACGATGCAGGAAAAAGTATCGTATCCGGCACAAAGACGCTGGAAATAACAGACTCCATTGGATCATTGAATTTTCAATCAGCCATCCCATCTGTTAAAGCCTGGTCTGCCGAAGCACCAAATCTTTACACTTTATTAATTACTTTGAGAGATGCTTCGGGTAAAACAACCGAGGTGACTTCGGTGAAAATTGGTTTCCGCACAAGCGAAGTTAAGGATGGTTTATTCCTTGTTAATGGTAAACGAGTGCTGATCAAGGGAGTAGACCTTCATGAATTTAATCCTGTAACCGGACAGGTTATTGATGAAGAAACAGTAATGCTTGATTTGGAAAGGATGAAACAACTTAACATCAATGCTATCCGCCTGAGCCATTATCCTCAGCCAGAATTCTTTTACGATCTTACCGATCAGTACGGTTTTTATTTGGTTGATGAAGCCAATATTGAATCTCATGGTATGGGTTACGACCGCAGTAAAGGAAAAAGCCTGGCCAATAACCTCGCCTGGACAGATGCGCATCTGTTCCGTACAAGCAATATGTTTGAGCGTGACAAAAACCATCCGTCGGTAGTTATCTGGTCACTGGGCAACGAAGCCGGAAACGGATATAATTTTTACCAGACCTATCTTTTCATCCGAAGTCGTGATAAAATGAGGCCTATACAATACGAACAGGCATACCTTGAATGGAATACCGATATTTTTTGTCCCATGTACATGAAGATACCTGATATTGAACGTTATGCTAAAAATTACAATGACCGCCCCCTGATTCTTTGCGAATACGAACATGCCATGGGCAACAGTATTGGAAATATTAAAGATTACTGGGAAACGATTGAGAAATATCCCAATCTTCAGGGAGGTTTTATATGGGACTGGGTCGACCAGGGACTTGCTGACAAAAACGAGAAGGGTGCATTCTGGGCATTTGGCGGTGATTATGGCCCCGAAGGGACTCCTTCGGATGGCAACTTTTGTATTAATGGCGTTGTTTTCCCCGACAGAAGCATAAAACCACAAAGCCTTGAAGTAAAACATGTGTATCAGAATATTGGTTTTAAGGCCAATAACCTTTCATCAGGGCTGTTTACCATTACCAATAAATTCCGTTTCACCAACCTTAAAAAATACGCTTTCACTTATGAAATTACTGCCAACGGCAAGGTAGTTAAACGTGGTAAGCTACCTGTTCTGGATATTGCTCCGGAACAATCCAAACAGGTTAATATCAACTTCGGTAAATTGCGGTCAAAACCCGGAATGGAATATTTTATTACCATTTCGGCAAAAACAAGGGTAGCTGAAAACCTGCTCCCTGCAGGATGGGAAATAGCTTCCGAACAATTTAAACTGCCTGTTGAAGCTGAAAAAAAGCATTTTGATATTTCGAAAGCCGGAAAAGTTACTTATAAAGAAGGTGCTTCCATTGACATTGCCGGAAACGTTTTCTCAATCATTATTGATGCCAGAACCGGAATAATGACTTCTTACAAAAGCAGGGGAAAAGAATTGTTGCTCGACGGATATGGCCCGCGTCCTGCTTTTTGGCGGGCTCCTACCGATAATGATTACGGATGGCAGATGCCCGGTATTTGTCGCCTCTGGAAACTGGTATCGGAGCAAACACCCATAGCTGAGAGTATAAAAACAAGTCAACGGGAAAATGCAGTACAGGTTGAAGTGGTTTATAAGCTTGATTCGGTAAATTCTGTATGGAAAACGCAATATACCATTATGGGCAATGGCGCTGTAAAAATTGAAAATGAACTTATAAATGCCGGCAATAAAATTCCTGTCATTCCAAGGATTGGCATGAAGATGCAGATGCCTGCAGAATTCACTTATCTGGAATATTTTGGACGGGGCCCGTGGGAAAATTATTGCAGATAAGTGAATTCTGC
>JASFVU010000084.1:0-8352 GCA_050049665.1 Bacteroidales bacterium
TTCGGGTCCAGGCGGTAGTAATTAAGATTATCCAGCCCCCTGAAACATATAGTCGGCCCCAGATGATTGCCCTCTCCCGTATGGTTGTATACAACATCAAGTATCACTTCGATCCCGGCTTTGTGATAACTTTTTACCATTTCCTTAAACTCGTTTACCTGCTGACCCGCCTCTCCCGAGGTACTGTATTCCGAATGAGGGGCAAAAAAACCAATGGTATTGTATCCCCAGTAATTTATCAATCCCTTTTGAGTAAGAAACCAGTCATGAACAAAGTGGTGCACAGGCATGAGTTCAATGCTTGTTATGCCAAGTTCCTTAAAATAGTCTATGATAACCGGGGATGCAAGGGCTCTGTATGTACCTCTTTCTCCTGGTGGTATACCGGGATGGGTCTTTGTAAAGCCTTTTACATGAAGCTCATAAATAACGGTATCCTGCATGGGTATTTCAGGTCTCCTGTCTCCGTCCCAGTCGAACCAGGGATCAATGACAACACTTTTAGGCATCACCCCGGCACTGTTCCGGATATCTTTTCTGAAAGGAAACCGTTTGTCCTTCCGGTTCGGATTGTATCCAAGCATTTCCTCCCTTATTTTCACCGCCCCGGTAATGGCTTTTGCATAGGGATCCAGCAGCAGTTTATGCGGATTAAACCTGAAACCTTCCGTTGGCTTATACCTGCCGAATACCCGGTAAGCGTACACCTGCCCCGGTTTAATACCCGGCAGGTAAGCATGCCAGACAAAACCGGTTACTTCCGTAAGGCTGATCTGGGTGTATCCCTCCTGATCGTCTCCGGTATGAAAAAAGCACAAATTCACTGCAGCGGCATGTTCACTGAATACGGCAAAATTAACGCCCTTGCCATCCCAACTGGCTCCCAACGGGTAAGACCTTCCTGGTAATACCTGTCCTGTATATTTTTCCATACACTGTTTTTCGTTCCGGCAGATTTATTCGAAACCGGCAGCATCGCCAAAAATATTCAAATTATCCGATCATTCATCGTGGGGCCATGAATAAAAAATACTTCCGGAAGATCCAATTTTCTTTACATTAAAAGAAAAAGAATCTACCTTGCAATCAGAAAACCGATCAGTCTTATTAAATCAATATTCTATGGCCCCCGAAACCTCAGAAAGAAAAGCCGGAATACTACTCCATATCACTTCATTGCCGGGAAATTACGAAGCCGGGGATTTTGGCCCTGAAGCTTACCGGTTTGCCGAATTTCTGAAAAAGGCAGGACAAACTTACTGGCAAATCCTTCCGCTGAACCAAACCGATGCCAGATCGGGCTATTCACCTTACAGTCCGCTTTCCGCATTTGCCGGGAACACGATGTTCATCAATCCGGATATCCTTGTTGAGCATAAGCTGTTGAAAAAAAACGTGTTTGAAGGCTCTGCCGGAAGTTCCGGCAAAACAAAATATGCCTTTGCCGAACAAATTAAACAACAGATCCTGGAGAGTGCTTATTCCGATTTCAAATCATCAGCCGATAACAGTCTCAGAGAAGAATTCACTGATTTTTGTGTCAAAGAGGAATTCTGGCTTCATGACTATACTTTATTTATCACGCTGAGAAATTACTACGGACATGAAAGCTGGAATACATGGCATTATAAATACAGAATGAGGGAAAGAGATGCCCTGGAAGAATTCTCCGAAAAACATGGGGAAGCGATAGAAGCTGAAAAATATGCACAATTTCTTTTCCTGAAACAATGGAAAGCCCTGAAAACATACTGCAATGAAAAAGGCATCAGGATAATCGGGGACATTCCCATTTACATTGGTTATGAAAGTGCCGATGTATGGTCACACCCGGAATATTTCAAGCTTAAAAAAAACAGGGAGATGCTGAAAGTCGCCGGTGTACCTCCGGATTATTTCAATGATGAGGGCCAGCTCTGGAACATGCCCACATACGACTGGAAAACGCTTAATGAACACAGGTACGACTGGTGGATACAACGCCTCAAAAAAAATACGGAACTGTTCGATTTTGTCCGGATAGATCATTTCAGGGGGTTATCAAGTTACTGGGAGGTAAATGCCCTTGAAGAGAATGCTGTCAACGGACGATGGCTGAAAGGACCGGGAACGGACTTTTTAGATACCGTGAGGAAAAAATTCCCTTCGATGCCTTTCATCGCAGAAGATCTGGGTGATGTCGACCAGGCTGTGTATGATCTGCGCGATAAATACGAACTCCCCGGAATGCACGTCGTACAGTTCGGATTTGGCAAAGACATGGCACGGTCGGTTCATGCTCCTCATAATTATACAAATAATTCCGTTGTCTATACCGGTACCCATGACAACAATACAACAAAAGGCTGGTACAAACAGGAAACCGGCAGGAAGATCCGGAAAAACCTCAAAAAATTCGCATCAAGGGAGATCAAAGAAGGCAATTGCCACAAAGTACTGATGCGGATCGCTTACCGGTCTGTTGCCAAAACAGCCATTATCCCCATGCAGGATGTCCTGGGACTCGGACCAAAATACAGGATGAACCTTCCTGCCACGAAAAAAGGGAACTGGCTGTGGAGATCGAAAAAAAGTCAGCTTAACAAGAAAGTCGCCAAGTTCCTTTTAAAGGAAACAAAAAGATTTAACCGGCTGTGATCCTCCTGAACGATGAGAAATGAGAAGTGAGAGGTGAGATGGTGAGCGTTGAAAAGGCGTTCAATACTGATTAGGTGATTAGTTGATGAGATGATGAGTTGAAGAAGAAATTTTGAAAATAGAATTTTTAGGGATGACACACTTAAATGAATACTCCCATATCCCAGGTAGTGTTCCAATTAGTGTGTCCCCAAGGCAACATTGTCCATATCTTGCCATCCTCACTTGGATTTTTAGCAACTGTGAAAAACAGTGCAACTAAAATACTTTCGCTCCAATCCAATAATCTTGTCGGAAATC
Source organism: Bacteroidales bacterium (assembly GCA_050049665.1). Lineage (GTDB taxonomy): Bacteria > Bacteroidota > Bacteroidia > Bacteroidales > UBA10428 > UBA10428. The sequence continues at coordinate 2,938 of JASFVU010000084.1, forward strand.
CATGATGTTGCATTATGAATAACCATGATAAATTATCATCGTAATCTGGTAAAGAGTCCAGAATGGAAGGAGAATATCTTTTAAAATTTTCTACAGTTTGCAGCTCGAAATCAGGCTTAAAAGCTTTATGAAATTCATGAGTATAGTTTTCTCTAAATATTTTTGGAGTCAATTCACCATACACCTTTGAATGACTACGATACCAATTTTTCCCAAAGGTCGTGCCTATTTTGATGATATTATCAAAATCTTTGATTGTGTATGTTTTAGTGTTCATGTCTCATACTATGTTGTACAACTTCTTTATCCGGGAACACCTTGTCTTGTTTTCCTGTTAACTCATTCCCCGGGAAACTTATTTTCCTGCACCTGATTCCTCTGAATTCCGTTCCTTTGGTTTCGGTTGTAAAATTTATCACTTTTTCTTTTACGGTTCAAGGGGATGTTTCATTGCAAATGGAAGCTCCCTGCGGCGATCTGAGCAATGAGAAGTGAGCGTTGAGATGGTGTTCAACACTGATTAGGTGATTAGGTGATTAGGTGATTAGGTGATTAGGTGATTAGGTGATAAGATGATGAGTTGAAGAAGAATAAATATCCGGATCAAATAAATAGTTTTAAAGATTTCAATTAATGTCTTAAAGTTTATAAATTTCAATTAACACAGAACCGGCCCTATACTTCGCAGGTAAGGATTTACCGGGAAGACTTAGTATTAGTATAAGGTTGGCCTGGTAAATTTTTCCGTTTTGGGTAAAGATTTTGCAGGGAGCGATAGCTTGTGGAGCAATCTTGTCTGACCACGCTGCAAGCGTGGGAGTTTGGCTTCGCCGAGCTTCTCCTTCGTAGATTTACTTCGAAGAAGGAGCTCTCTCGCCTGAGGCGAGTTCGGTTGATTGCGCAAGCAAGGCAAAAGCTTTGGGACCCAAAGGAAAAATTTGCTCAGCCTTGACTTTTTTTGCTTTCTTTTTTTTGTCAAGCAAAAAAAGAAAGTCGTTCCGCTGGGGAACGGAACGAAACAGCTGGCATGTGTGATGGAAAATTGATGAATCGATGAGGAATAAATGGTATTAAACCCTAGGGCAAGCCCCGGGGAATTAAACCATACCTACTCGTCCGCCGAAGCCCGAGACCTCGGGGCGAAGGAGGATTAAATGAAAAAAATTAAGAACCTCATGATAAACCCGGCAACTAACACTATGCAGAAAAACTTGCGGTATTTCCGGTGAACCAAAAGCCAACAAGCTAGGTGCTAATGACCCCTGTCCGTCCGAACGGATGAAGCCTTTCGTCCGGGCGGGAAGCCGGCTAACCTCTGTCCCGTTTCCGGGTGACCTTCCCGATCAAACCAACAAGCACATAAGATAAAAACGAAACAGCGATACCAAAGATAATGGCATCCAGTCCCAGCGGAAGTTCCGGGACCACTGCATTCAGTACCAGGGTAGTAGCACCTCCCGATGCCATGGCAACTAATGCGGCAAATGCATGGGGCGATCGTGCAAACAATGAAACCAGGACGGGAACGATCAGCCCGGAGACCATAAAAGAATAAGAAAGCAGCATGAGTTCCAGAACATTCTCCATCCTCAGGGCAAGGAACAGCGCCAGTATGCCAATGATAAGCGTGAGCAACTGTGAATACCTTAAACTATTGCCGGAACGATGCTTTTTCAATACATCGGTGAGCATATTCCCCGAAGATGCCATCAGGCAACTGTCGGCTGTTGACATGATAGCCGAAAAGTAGGCTGACAGGACAATGCCCAGGAAGCCGACAGGCAGGATCGTCTTAAGCAAAACAGGCAATCCCATTTCCGCATCGAGATTCCCGCTGCCATATCCCGGTAACAGGTTGTTTTCAAGAGCAACCCGGGCGAACATGCCCAGTATGACGCCCATGAAAGCCATAACGGGATATTCAAACAGTCCTGCAATAAACCAGCCGCGTTGTGCTGTTTTTGTATCCTTTGCGGCATAGATCCTTTGATAAAGGGTCATGCCGATGAACCAGATGGGAATGATCGTAAACATCCAGTTCACCATCTGTTGCCAGGTTACATTTTTCAGGCTTAGGAATTCAGGCTCCAGTGTATTTCTGATGGCCGTTATACCGCCAATGTATTTGTATGAGAACGGGATCCCTATGAACAACAGGCCGGTCATCAGAATGATCCACTGTATGGTGTCAGTATAAATGACCGCTTTCAGGCCTCCCAAAACAGTATAAGCAACAGCAATAATGCCCATTGCCAGGAGAGCGTGGTTCAGTGACAATCCTTCAAAAGTGGACGATGCCAGTTTGGCCCCTGCAAGAATTTGTGAACTGGTAAACCCCAGGTAACCGATGGCTGAAATGACACCCGCAAGCATAGCAACCCGTTTATCAAAAATGGCGGCCAGGTATTGCGGAAAAGAAAGAAACCCTTTCTTTCTGGCTAATCCGGAAACCTTTGGAATAAGGATCACACCACTCAGCCAGGCGCCGATCAGGCCGGTAAACAACAACCAGCTCCCCGATAATCCCATGATAAACCCCAATCCTCCTAAACCGATCGAAAATCCTCCGCCCACATCGGTGGCCACAACAGACAAGCCTATGTGCAGACTGCTCATCTGTCTGCCACCCACATAATAGTCTTCCGTTGATTTATTTCTTTTCAGGAAAAAAAAGCCGACACCAAGCATTGCCAGCAGGTAAACTAAAAAAATGGTGAGATCGATCCAATGCATGCTATTGTATTCTGTGTATCCAGAAAATGATACCGTTCATGATCATTTCAATTGAAATTGTGCCGATGATAAATGCCGTCACTCTGCCTGCGATATCGATATACTGTTCGATCAGTTCCTCCTTTTTCCTGTGAATTCTGTCATAAAGGAGCTTTAACAGGTAAATGATCGAGATACACAGAAAAACGGTCAGCCCAATGGCAATAACGGCGTTCACCTTACTGAGACGCTGTCCTATGATCACACTGTAAGTAAGTGTTCCCGGTCCGATGAGGATCGGCATGGCAATGGCCCCTGCTATGTGTTTCGATTCCCCCCGCAGTATTTCAATGGCAACTCCTCCCTTGAATATGAACTGTATCCCGATAAGCAAAAAGATAACGCCTCCGAAGATCTGAAAAGAAGCAAAGTTTGCATTCAGAAATGTGGTAAATACCGCATCACCAAGAATGGCAAACAATGAGAAAACAATAAAACTGATCAGGCCGGCACGCAGCAGGATATTGCCAAAGATCCTCAGCGGCTTGTTCTTAACGATATCCGTCAGGTATACGACGATCAGGAACGGATTCAGCAATACGAAAAGAAACAATATGGATTTAATAATGTCCTTCATAGCCGGAATGGATCAAAAAAATATATTGGTGACTGAATTTCATGCATATCATGTTGTATCATTCACTGACCGGATCCTTTCCGGTGGATATGTTTATAGTACACGTTCATGCTTTCCATGTTACCCGAAATGTTCGTATTCATGATCAGTGTTCCTGCATATTTATATTTCAGTTTCAAAAAGGTTTTGTTCATAGCCGTGGAATTTAACCTGGCGATCGTATACAGTGTACTTATTCCCTGTTCCTTCATTTTCTGCTCCATGGTATTCAGCAATATGACCGACAGATTGTGGCCTCTGAATTCCGGCAAGGTGGCGAAATCGGTCATCTCGGCATTTCCACCCTCGGGATCTGTCTCTGCCGAGGCCAGTGCCACGAGCTGATGATCGTGAAGAACACCGAAATACCGGATATGTGATCCAATGGTTTGCAGGATATAATCCGGATCGTGTATGGGAAACGGATAAGATTCGAAAACCCTCCCGTATAAACCTGCAATTTCCTGTGACTGTTCCGGGCCAAGGGCTGAAATGCTGAAACCGTTGCTTAATGCATGCGGGATCTCATGGATCATATCCGACGACAACTCCCTGGTCAGTGCTTCCAGTTCATTATGTTCGATCTTTCTTAATCTGTCGGAGTCCGTGAACTTGGAAAGAAAGAAAACATCTGTCCGGTTATGGTAGAAGTCGGGGATATGCGCCTCCACAATAAATCCGTTGGAAATAAATTCCGGGGCTGCCCAGGAAGGCACCTTACAAAATATTTTCGTATACGAATTGGCGTTTGCCAGCTGGCTCACATGATCGATAACTGCCGGGAAATCCGCCTTGTTCAGCTTCATCAGGTACACACGGTTGTTCATTTTCCCGTGCTGAATGACAGAGCCTTTTCCAAATCCCTCTATTTTATCCCGCATTTTCCTCTCTTCTTTGGATCCGTTCATTGTTTTCGGGGATCAGTGAAATGGTATCACTTGAATCGGAAAACAGCTTTTCAATACCGATGGCTTCCGATTCGTCCGCATCGCTTAAGTTCAATTCCAGATCACAGTTTTCACAATCCCTGTCACACATACGGGGTTCGTAACTGTCGGGTTCTTTGTAGGTAGTGATCACCCCCTCATAATTTCTCAGCACCACCTTGTTGGTAGACCATGAAATGATGTAATTCGGCATGACAGGGATCTTCCCTCCTCCTCCGGGGGCATCGATCACATAGGTAGGCCTGGCAAAACCGCTCGTATGGCCGATCAGGCTCTCCATGATCTCTATTCCCTTTCCAATGGGAGTTCTGAAATGTGATAACCCTTCGGAAAGGTCGCACTGGTATAAATAATACGGGCGCACCCTGTTTTGCACAAGTTTATGCAACAACGATTTCATAATCCTCGGGCAGTCGTTAATGTCTGCCAGCAGAACAGACTGGTTGCCGAGAGGAAAGCCGCCGTCTGCCAGTTTTGCCAGAGCTTCTTTTGAGGATGCTGTCAGTTCACGCGGGTGATTAAAATGTGTATTGATCCACAATGGCTGGTATTTTTTCAGCACTTTGATCAGATCATCGGTAATCCGGTAAGGAAGCACAACAGGCATTCTTGTTCCTATACGAATTACTTCCACATGAGGGATCCTCTTTATTTCGGCAAGCAGCCAGTCGATCTTATCATCGGGCAACATGAACGGATCACCTCCCGACAGGAGAACATCCCTTATCTGGGGAGTTTTGGCAATGTATTCTATCCCTTTTTTAAGTTGTTTTTTTGTCGGAACATAATCGATATCCCCCACTTTTCTTTTTCGTGTGCAATGCCTGCAGTACATGGAACATATATTGCTGACATGGAACAATACACGGTCGGGGTAGCGGTGGGTTATTCCATCAACCGGACTGTCATGCTCTTCAGCCAGAGGATCCTTAAGTTCTGATTTTAAGGTGATTAATTCTTCAACTCCACCGAAGGCCTGTTTAAATACCGGGTCGTTCCTGAAATTGGTCCTGTCGATCAGGGACAGGTAATACGGTGTAATGGACAATGGAAATTTTTCAAATGTCTTTTCCAACTCTT
>JASFVU010000085.1:0-8319 GCA_050049665.1 Bacteroidales bacterium
AGGGTGACCACTAGTATTAGATCAAGTTATTTTTCCTGAACGGAGACCTTTTTGCTATCTTTTTGTGTGGTTGGCAAAAAGATAGTCGAACTGTTTGGGAGCAATTCGAAAAAATGGCTTGTGTGATGGGAAATTTACTGAATCAATTCAGTTCATCAACTCATCAACTCATCAACTCATCAACAATTCGACTAATCAACTAATTCAGTCATTAAGATGATGAATCGATTAATTGGTAAACTGAATGAACCAAACCATAAGCTTATCAGAATCTTCATTTCACCAGTTAATCTTTAAGATTTGTTATTTGATTTTTGGGATTCGAGATTTATTTCATTAGCTATTAGCATCCGGCAAGTACCCAGACACTACAGCAACCAGTACCAAGTCCCAGCATCCGGTAATAATTACAAGCAAGTTAATAACACAATAACCTGACCAACCTGCATTCACTGCTCGGCGGGCAAAACCTACCTTCACAGGGTTACGGCGGACAAAGCAAACAAACTACCTAAGATCTCACCTTCTCATTTCTCAGCGCTCACCTCTCAATTCTCATCGTCCGGATCACGGGAGCTTCAGGGAATGCTTTCTCAATTAGTTTTCCATCCTGAACCTGTATACCGTACAATCAATTGTTGATGGCCCGTTATCGGGATAATTATAATGAGCAGCCAGCATCCATATTGTATCTTCGTGCACCGCTATGCTTCTGATCTCATCCTCAGCAAATCTGTAAGCTTCGGTAAGTTTACCTTCGGGAGACATCACAAACAGGAGGTCACCCAGGGCAGGAAAAACAATCTGATCGCCTGAGAACCGGAATGAATTTATGGGGTAGTAGTTGATTCCAATGCTGTCAGTTCCGGATAAAGAAGCATCCGTTTGATAGATCCGGCGGTAAAAATTATCGGCATAGTACAGGATATTGTTATGAAAGGCGATTGCATCCACATAATAAGAAGGTACGGGAAATGAGGCCAGTTTATTACCAAGGGTATCGTAGCTGATCATTCTCTCACCTCCTTCTTCCTGGTCATACTGATATGTCCGGAAGTTTATTCCGTCAAATGCCGAAGGGCCGTCCAGGAAATTTCCGGAAATTGTCCGTTCCGGAATTCCCGCAGTATCAATAACCAGGATATTATCTTCGGATACTCCTGTAAGCCACAGCTTATTATTTACATACAACAGGCCCGGTTCCCTGTAGTGGTTACTGCTGAAACGATAAATCTCTTCCGCTTCACGATTGAGAACAGTCAGTTTTGCTCCCTGAAAGTCTCCCGACATATAGGTCCCTACCTCGAAAATTCCGGAAACATGATCGTCTCCGGAAACCGTACCGCGGGCAATGATATCGACACCGCTTATTTCAATGGCTACTCTGGCTTCCTTGTTTTCGATCCTGCCGTTGTAATAAGTGCCGTGATTCTCCAGACTTGGCAAATCAAACCATATAGAAATATAACCGTCGAGGGCTGTCTCATTCTGGGCAACATCGGAGAAAAAAGTTCCGGAAACTCCGTTTTCCGATTCCCACCTGCCTGTCCAGATCCCATTGACATGACAATCGGCAAATTTTTCATTTTCACAGGCTATGAGGAACAGGCAGCAAAGAAAAAAGCAGATAAATGCCGAATATTTCATTGGAAGTGTATTAAAGTTCAAGACTTACTTTTGCGGCTATACGGGGATACATCACAAGAGCATCTTCGGGCTGATCACTACCCGATAAAAAATAATAACCGTAACATGGTTGAAAATGAAGAGCTATATTTATTTTGCCTGTCCTGACGGCTGGTCCTATCATAATGCCATACTCAATTCCTTTTACAGAACTGTCAAATTCATCGGAATTCAAAATACCAAAATTGCCGTACCCTCCGAATTCAGCATGAAACATGGTCCTGGGATAAGAAGCAAGACTATGAATTCCGATCGCAAGTCTGTTTGCATACGATTCTCCTGTATAATAAGAATCAAAATTCACCTTTTCGTATTCTATTTTGGCTCCTGCTTTTAGCAGATCTGACAGGCCATATTCATAGATCAGAGCGATTGGGATATTGGTTCCCGGATCCATCCAGATATCAATGTCCGGATCTTCATTGTCCGTGTAAATGCTGTTCTCGAACGGAATACCATAACCGACTGACAGTGAAACAAAATGCTTTCCGGCTTGCGGAAAAGAATTTAAAAGGGACAGAAGGGAAATACTTATTGCCAAACAGAATTTTTTCATGATCGTGAGATTTAAAATTGGTTTACCTGAATTACTTGTTCTTTAAGAAATGCATGGATTTCGCGAAACGTTACAATTTGGATCTTTTTGTGCAATAATTTTAATATACCTTTGGAGGATGTTAATTTATTGAATAAATCCATAATTCAGGTATAGACACACGAATTTCATGTTCAGGCGGGATCGGTTCTTTTCTGGTCTGCCCACCTGCCATCGCTTTCGGCCGGCCGGAAAGACACAGTCAGGTCGGGGAAGGTAAAGAACTTCAATACACAACTTAACAAGGTCCTGCCGGAAATTAAATTGACAGGCTATTTGAGGATCTTCCCCAATTCCATTACCCATGCCTCAATATCCTCTCTGTTCCAGCTGTTGAATTTTTTTCTTTTTGATTTAACGATCATGCCTCCGAAAGCCATTTTTGAAACGGGTTTAAGAGAGATCGGCTCAAGTAGTCTGTCAATGTAACTGGCAATGGCTTCTTTAACGACTTCCTCTTTCGGAATATCCAGTTCAACGGATTTATTCAGCGTATAACCGGCTGTCACAAATACAGCGAGTTTCTGATCACGGAAATCATACCTCCTTAAAAACCACTTTGCACGCCAGACCCACCTTCCCCGTACAATGGACGAACCTACAATGATGTTATCGAATGTATGGAGTATTTTACGGTACCTCCTTATTTTTTTTACATTGATCATCTGCACATGATGAGAAAACCTCAGCACGAGCATTTCTCCGATAACCTGTGCTGTTCGTTCGGTAGTTCCTCTGCGGGTACCAAATACAATGAGTGTATTTTTCATGGGGAAATATGAACTGTTTGCGGATATTGAGATTCAAAAGTAATTAATTCCGGATCAGAAAAAAATACCGGTAAATAAAGAAATGCCTTTAATGATATATTTTATGATCTACTTGTTAAAAAAGGGGAATAATAAAGTATCTATACGATGTTTGCGAACCCCATAAATGCCATTGCCAGAATTCCTGCAATGACAAAGGCAATAGGGACTCCTTTCATGCCTTTGGGTACACTTACAAGGTCCAGTTGTTCCCGGATACCTGAAAATGTGATCAGGGCAATACCGAAACCGATGGCATTTGCAAACGAATATACAGCGCTTTCGGCCAGGTTAAGATCTTTCTGATAAGCAAGGATAGCAACACCCAGAATTGCACAATTCGTAGTAATAAGCGGAAGAAAGATGCCAAGAGCCTGGTACAATGAGGGGCTTACCTTTTTCAGTATGATCTCGACCAGTTGAACAAGGGAAGCAATTACAAGAATGAATGCAACAGTCTGCATGAAACCGATCCCGAGCGGATTCAGAACGTATTGCTGCAATATATAGGTTACAATGGTAGCGATGACCATAACGAATGTCACAGCCCCCGTCATTCCGATGGCTGTGTCTACCTTACCCGATACGCCTATAAAAGGGCATATGCCCAGGTATTGCATCAATACAATGTTATTGACAAATACGGCCGATATGATGATGATGATGTATTCCATTGTTTCGAAAACCGGTTAAGTTGTTTTTTTTCTGAATTTATTCATGATCATGATCAGGTAACCCAGTGCCAGAAAAGCTCCGGGTGCCATTACAAAAACCAGGATACCGTCTCCTTCTATGAACTTGATCCCGAAAAATGATCCGTTACCAAGGAGTTCTCTTACAGAACCCAGAAGTACCAGGGCAAAGGCAAATCCCAGTCCGATGCCCAGACCGTCGATCAGGGAAGAGATCACGTTATTCCTGGATGCAAATGCCTCCGCACGTCCCAATACAATACAATTCACCACGATGAGGGGAATGAATATACCGAGGTTGTCATATAGGCTTGGCTCACCGTTCGGGCCGGGAGTATTTGTGTAAGCACTCATTAACAGATCGACCATGGTAACAAATGAGGCAATGATCACGATGTAGGAAGGTATTCTTACTTTGGCGGGTATAAACTTGCCAAACAGGGAAATAAATACGTTAGACATGACCAGGACAAAGGTGGTGGCCAGCCCCATTCCCAAACCGTTAAGGGCCGATCCGGTCGTACCCAGTGTAGGGCATAATCCCAGGAAGAGGACAAAAACGGGATTTTCCTTAACGAATCCTTTAGTGAAATTTTTTACCTGGTTCATGGTTTACCTCCTTCTTTAAATGAATCGTAGGCACGTTTAACAGCATCGCAATAAGCCCTGGAAGTGATCGTCGAAGCCGTAATAGCATCCACATCGCCACCGTCTTTTTTCACTTTCAGCACAAATTTTTCCGGATTTTTTCCTTCGAATTGTTTTTTACTCCAGTCACTTTTTGACTTTAACATTTTGTCTCCCAAACCAGGTGTTTCTTTGTGTTCAAGAACAGCGATCTCTTTGATGGTCCCGTCCGGCAAAAAGCCGACCAGCAGTTTCAGAAAGCCTCCGAATGCCTGGTTTGAGAAGGTTTCAACGGCATAGCCTACCGTATCATTGTCTTTCCGTGCCACATAGAAATAAACTGTATCTCCGTCGGCAGGAACTTTGAAAGAATCTTCGCCCGGCTGATTGTCGAATTCCGGGGTAACCCTCCTGATAGCCAGATTCTTTTTTGCCGCTTTGGCCGTTTTTATCGGCTCTTTTGTCAGTTCATGAACAAAGCCCAGTGCAGCCGAGGAGATCAGGGTAACCAGGAATAAAGTAATTACCATGCTGCCGAATGTGGATTCGTTTTTAGCCATTTTTCACCTCCTCTCCGAACCTGACAGGTTTTACATATCTGTTGATAAGCGGCACAAACCCGTTCATAATGAGTATGGCGAATGAGACCCCTTCCGGATAGGCTCCGAATACCCTGATGATCACCGTTATTATTCCGATACCGGTACCGAAAATGATCATGCCTGCCGGTGTCATGGGCGATGTTACATAATCCGTTGCCATAAAAATGGCTCCGAGGAGCAATCCTCCGGTAAGTATATGAAACAGGGGATCGGCATATTGAGACGGGTTGGCAATATGCAGTATTCCCGTAAATACAAAAACCGTCAGCAGGACCGAAACAGGGATATGCCAGGTGATTATTTTTTTTAATAGCATATATATAAAGCCAAGAATTAGTGCAGCAGCAGCAATCTCACCCAGCGATCCTGACATATTTCCAATAAACATATCAGTATAAGAAAACTTTTCCATTATATCACTGACGGGTATACCGTTCTTTATACCTTCTTTTAAAGCTGAGAGAGCTGTTTCACCTGAGTAACCATCGACGAGATAACCTGTTTTTATACCACTAACTCTTGGGTAAGCAGTCATCTGAACGGGAAAGGAGAGAAGAAGAAAAACCCTGCCGACCAGAGCCGGGTTGAACGGATTATTACCAAGTCCCCCGAATGTCATTTTCCCGATGCCAATGGAAACAAGGGCGCCGATCAGTATGATCCACCATGGCAAATTTGACGGGAGATTAAATGCAAGGAGCATACCTGTTACAATGGCCGAACCATCGGTAATCCTGGTTTCGGTCTTTAAAATAAATTTCTGGATCAGGTATTCAAAAAGGATACAGGATGCTACCGAGATCAGTGTTACTGTTATGGCTCCGATCCCGTAAAACAGAACCGAGACAATCAATGCTGGAATCATCGCAATGATCACCCCGTACATCAGTTTTTTGATGGATTGTCCGCTGTGAATATGCGGTGAAGGAGCTACTGTTAATAGTTTATTCACGAAAAGATTATTTAATACTTTATGTTTGTTTCTTTCTCAGTTTTATTCTTTTTCCGACATTCGATTTTCCCAACCGGATATAATCCAGAAGAGGCCTGCCGGCAGGGCATATGAAGCTGCACGATCCGCATTCGATACAATCCATAACCCGGTCGGTTTCCAGTCTGTCGAACAGTTCATTCTTGCTCAGGGCCATCAGCAGATAGGGTTCCAGTCCCATGGGGCATACTTTGATGCATTTGGAACAGCGAATACAGGGCTCAACAGGTTTTCTTCCGGCTTCTTCCCTGTCAATGACAAGAATTCCGGATGTGCCTTTTGTCACGGGAACAATTGTACCTGCCAGCGCTTTCCCCATCATCGGGCCTCCGCTGATAACTTTACCGGCATTCTCAGGCAATCCGCCTGCAGCATCAATGAGTTCATTTACAGAGGTTCCGATCCGTACACGGAAATTGGATGGGGAAGGAACAGTTTTTCCGGTGACAGTGACAATCCGTTCAATCAGGGGTTTATTTTTCTGAACAGCTTCATATACGGCAAAGGATGTTCCTACATTGAATACAACCGTACCAACATCTACCGGCAGTCCCCCTGAAGGAACTTCCCTGTTAATGAGTGCTTTAATAAGTTGTTTTTCTCCGCCTTGCGGATATTTTACGCTTAAAGCATGAACCGTTATATTTTTACAGTGACCGGCGATCGCATTCAGTTTTTCCACGGCATCGGGCTTGTTATTTTCGATCCCGATCAGTATTTTTTCCGCACCAAGGGCCTTCCCCAGTATACCGATACCTGTCATCAGCTCTTCCGACTTTTCGAGCATCAGGGCATGATCTGAGGTCAGATAAGGTTCACATTCCACACCATTTATGATCAGATAAGCGGCTTTTTTTCCTCTGGGCACGGATAGTTTGACATGCGAGGGAAAAGTGGCTCCACCCATGCCGACAATGCCGGCATCACTGATTTTTTGAAGGATATCTTTCTGCGACAGGGAACACTCTTTTTTTAATTCCGGGGAACGGTCTATTTTCTCATCCCATTCGTCACCCTCTACCTGTATGGTAACAGAATCGTGCTTGTATCCGCTTGCGTCAAGTGCTTTATCAATTTTAAGCACTTTACCCGAGACAGAAGAATGGATGTTTGATGAAACGAAACCGTTTCCCTTAGCGATCAGTTGTCCGGTTTTTACAGCATCTCCTTTTTCCACAACAGGCTGTGCCGGTACACCAAGATGCATGGCCAGGGGTATGGTGACGGTTTGTGGAACAGGAAGATCAGCAATGGGTTTGTGCCGTGTTATTTTGTTTTCAGGAGGGTGAACTCCGCCTTTTGCAAATGTTTTCAACATGCTTATTCCTCCTTGTTTTTTGTCTTTTCCTCCGGAACTGAGGCATTTGACTCCACTGTATCAGCGGGCTTATCCCGGGGTTCAATTTTTTCTTTTCTGGGAGGAAAACCGATCTCAATAATTGAATTTGTCGGACACTCGGGGACACATTTCCTGCACAATTTACATTTATCGGCATCAATGAATGCAAGATTGTTATTCATCGTAATTGCTTCAAAAGGACAAACCTTGAAACACTTGCTGCATCCTATGCATGCCACGCTGCAACTTTTTTTGGCTATCCCGCCTTTGTCTTCATTTCTGCATGCCACGTATATCTTTCTCTCCCTTTTGGCTCTTTTTCTGAGTTCAAAGAGATCCCTGGGACATGCTTTAACACAAGCACCGCAAGCCGTGCAATTGACATCGTTTACGACCGGTAGTCCGGTTGCCTGATCCATGGAAAGTGCATCGAAGTCGCACACTTCAACACAATCGCCGAATCCCAGGCATCCGTACTGGCAATCCGTATCGCCTCCATAAAGGGAAGAAGCGATAGCACATGATGCCGGTCCGTTATAATTGGTGGTCTTTGGCCGTGCCTCACAACTTCCGTTGCATCTGAGTACGGCCACCCTCGGGTCCTGCTCAACGGCATCACGGCCCAGAATGGCGGCTACGGCACTCATGGTTTCATTTCCCCCCACCGGACAATACAGGCCTTCAAAATCGTCTGATTTTACCAGTGCTTCGGCAAAATTTCTGCATCCTGCAAAACCGCATCCACCGCAATTAGCAGCCGGAAGGGCTTCTTCAACATCGTCTATCCTGGGATCTTCATTGACCTTAAATTTCCTGGCAACAAAGTACAGGATGATTGCAGCAGCAGTTCCTAATCCGCTTAATGACAATACCGTATATACTATTACTGCATTCATATCAATTCTCTTTATTTAACCGGAAAACAAATGTTATCTGCATTTTATCCCTGAACAGGTAAACCAATATGAAGTAGGGAGC
>JASFVU010000086.1:0-8307 GCA_050049665.1 Bacteroidales bacterium
CTTCACTCGAAGAAGAGCTGCAAACCGATCTGTCTGAATTAGACAGTATTTATGAAGGGTTAAAAGATGATCTGAAGGATAATATAGCAAATCATGAGGTCATTGAAGCAATGATCCAGAATTACAGGCTGCGAATAGCTATCCTTGAGGATATGCTTTTATTCCTTGATCAGGAAGATGAAGAAAATAACACAAACAATATCGAACGAATATGATTTACAGAACTGTTCTTTGTTTATGGCTCGTGCTTTTCCTTTACCCCGGAGGATTGAAAGGTCAGGTTTATGCCGACCGTAAAGTACGGAAATACAAAATCACGGAAAAAACCACTGTCGAGGTAACGAACAAGTATGGTAAGGTGCATGTCATTACCTGGGATAAAGACAGTGTGAAATTTGAGGTTGATTTGCGGATTAGCGCAAACAGTGACCTGAAAATGCAGAAACTGAAAAGCAATGTCAGTTTCGACTTTACGGCCACGAAGTATTATGTTGTAGCAAAAACCAGGTTCAACAACCAGGCGGGAATCATTTCCGATTTTGTTGATGTGTTTATTCCATCTAACAGGGTAACAATAAATTACATGGTGTATGTCCCCAAAAAGACAACCCTGAAAATAGAGAACAAGTTCGGTGATATCTATATGGATGATTTTGCAGGCAATCTGGAGATCATTCTTTCAAACGGCGACCTGAAAGCGAATACCCTTACCGGTTCACCTGTTATCAGGTTAAATTCCGGAGACGGAACGATCAATAGTATTAAGGGGGGTAAGGTTTTCATCTCTTATTCGGATATGAGGATAAAAAGTGCGGAAAATCTGAATATGGATACAAAATCATCGCGCATAACAATTGATAAAGGGACCAACCTTGTGGTGAATTCCAGCCGTGATAAGTATACTATTGAAGAGATCGGGGAACTGTCTGTGAATAGTTATTTCACGGGGTTAACAATAGAATACCTTAAAAAAGAACTGAGATGCTCAATGAAATATGGAAACGTATCGGTAGAACGGATCAGTGACGGCTTTTCATTCATTAACATTGAATCGGAATATACTGATGCAGATTTATTCTTTAAACGAAGTACATCCTATAATCTGGACATTTCACATCATACGGATGTGTATGTTAATCTGCCGGCCAGTCTGGCAAAGATGAAAACCAGGGATCTGGATGTGTCGGAGAAAATGAAGCTGACCTATGGCAAGATCGGGTCCACGGCTACAGAAACGTCGCATAAGGTAAAAATAAGCGCTACGAAAAAATGTATAATAAACATCATCCATAAATGAGTATAATTTATGCGACGATGCAACTATTAAATAGTAAGTTTGTCATTACAATTATCAAAAATAAAACTTGACATGAGACAAAAGGGAATATGTAAGGTAAGTCTGTTCATGCTTGTATCGGCTGTTCTGATGAACAGTTGCGATCCTTTTTTCAATTGTGTGGATGGCAATGGGATCCTCAAACAGGAGGAAAGATTTGTCACGTCTTTCTCCGGTGTGGAGAATACCACCGAAGCCAACGTTGATGTTATTGCCGATTCGGTCTATTCCATTAAAGTTACAGCCGATGAAAATTTGCTGGGTATCATTGAGACTTCTGTCAGAAGTGATAATAACCTGGTGATCAGCATGGACAATGGCAGGTGTGTACGCACTGACAATTATATGCTTGTGGAAATACATATGCCATATCTCGATTACGTTGAATTAACGGGATCCGGAAATGTGGATGTGTATGACTTTGAATGCCAGGATATAGAGATCATTAACAGCGGATCCGGAGGCATTGATGTCATCAATTTGTATTCAACAGGGGCAGTTGACCTTTCAGTGTATGGTTCCGGAAGCATTTCCATCTGGGGGAAAGCACATACAGGAGATTACCTTCTGACAGGGTCGGGTGATATTCTCGCCGATGGCCTGATGGTAGATGACTGTTATGTTTCAAATTCGGGATCGGGAAATGTTTACTGTCATGCATACGATTATCTGGAAGCTGTCTTAAATGGTTCCGGAGACATCATTTATTCGGGAAATCCTGTCACCGAATTCACCGATAACGGATCAGGAGTAATTCGTAGTAGAACCAATTAACGACTGCTCAATTGATGAAATATTTTACCGTTTGTTTTTTAATAATGTTCTTTTGTTTTGAAGCCTATTCCCAGAATTATACACGTGATGCTGGTATAAGAATAGGAGAAGGGTTCTTTGCAAGCTACAGACAGTTTTATGATGAAGGAAAGGCGGTGGAAGGATTTGCAGGAATTTCAAGACGCGGATTCAGAGTGACTGTCCTGAGAGAATATTTTAAACCTGTCGCAACGGACCGAACAGCTAACATGAAATTTATGTATGGCTTCGGTATTCATGCCGGGGTAAGCTATACCAATAAATATACAGTTCTGCACCGTGTATATTACCACGACTGGAAATGGAGCCCTCATTTCGGATT
This sequence comes from Bacteroidales bacterium, assembly GCA_050049665.1. GTDB lineage: Bacteria > Bacteroidota > Bacteroidia > Bacteroidales > UBA10428 > UBA10428. Next base: position 2,472 of record JASFVU010000086.1, read on the forward strand.
CGACGGTTTGGCAGGGTTTGAATATGCCGCTCCGGAGTTACCACTGTTGATCAGTGCCGCTTTACAGCCTTATTTTGAATATTCATTGAATAAATATTTTCAGCTGAAACCATTAAATTTTGTGATTGCATTTAAGTACAGATTTTGAAATAGTAAAATTATGAGAAAAATATACTTAGCATTAGTATTGTTATTTTGTGCCGGCTATGTTCTGGCGCAGGATGAAGAAGTTGTCTATCATGACAGCGATGAGGAGTTCAAGACGCTTTTCGGAGGTAAAAAAGTAGGAGGTTACGGAGGTCTGGGGATCGGGTATTCCCGCATCGATGACAAACACGCTATTGTTTTCGATGCCAGAGGAGGTGTTGTATTAGGCCATTCATTGTCCCTGGGCTTCGGGGGAGCCGGATTTATCAATTCCTATGAATACGAGCCGGCTTTGAACAGAGATGTGAGCCTGGTCGGGGGTTACGGAGGAATTTACGGTGAATTTATTTTGTTTCCGAAATCGCAGGTCCATTTGTCTTTCCCTGTTCTTTTCGGTATCGGAGGAGCCTCTTATACAACCTTTGTTAATGATGATGAATATGAACAGGAAAATGAAGTGGAAGAATCATCAGTGTATTTTGTTATTGAGCCGGGTGTTGAGATTGAATTTAACCTGATCAGATTTATGCGGATGGCAGGATTCTTTTCTTACCGGTTTACAAGTGATCTGGATATTCCTGATGTTCGGCCGGATGCCCTTGTAAGTTATAATGCAGGGATCAGGTTTAAATTTGGAAAGTTTTAACAAGCTTTAATACATTTTTAACTTAATCTTTGAAGAAAGAATTAATTTTGCAGCCTCTGTCAGAAATTGCTGGCAGAGGTTTTAAATGAAAACCGAACCATGAAACAATTAGTGGGAATTATTCTATTCCTGGCATTAAGTACAACTGTTTTCACTCAGCAGAAATTTACCGTCAGCGGATATATTACGGATGCACCGGGTGAAGAACTCATTGGGGCAAATGTGATCATTCCCGCCCTTACCAAAGGGACCATAACAAATACGTATGGGTTTTATTCATTAACTCTTCCCAAAGGGGAATACGATCTTGAAATTTCATACGTCGGTTACAAAACCATCCTTACCGAGCTGGTACTGAACTCAGATCAGAAAATGAATTTTGCACTGGAAGAATCTTCCGAACTGATCGAATCGGTTGAAATAACGGCCGAAGGAAGAGATGTAAACATACGTGAGGTCGAAATGAGTACGAACACGCTGCAGATGAAAACGGTCCAAAAACTGCCTATGTTGCTTGGTGAGACGGATGTTATTAAGACAATACAGCTATTGCCGGGAGTATTGCCTTCAAATGAAGCGACCGGTGGGTTCCATGTTAGGGGTGGCAGCACAGATCAGAATCTTATTTTGCTTGATAATGCACCTGTTTATAATGCATCTCATGCCATTGGATTTCTGTCGGTGTTCAATGCCGATGCGATAAAAGACATGAAACTTTATAAAGGAGGAATTCCTCCTGAATACGGTGGAAGACTTTCCTCAATTCTTGATATTCATATGAAAGAAGGGAATAAAAATGAATTTCACGGAGTAGCAGGTGTAGGAACGATAACCAGCAGACTGACTTTTGAAGGGCCTGTAATACCTGGTAAAATGTCCTTTTTATTGTCAGGGAGAAGAACCTACTTTGATCTGTTCCTTCCATTTTCTCCGGACAGTATGGCAAGGGAGAGTGATATATATTTCTATGACCTGAATGCCAAGATAAACTACAGTATCAACGACAATAACAGGATATTTTTGTCAGGGTATTTTGGTCGTGATGTCCTGAAATTCGGAGATATGTTCGGTACCGACTACGGTAATTTTACTGTTACGGCAAGATGGAATCATGTGTTTAATCAGAGGTTATTTTTGAACGTTTCTACCATGTACAGCAATTACAATTATGACTTCAGATTTACAGAAGGTTTCTCAGAAGCGAACTGGTTAACCTATATTCGTGATATCAATCAACACTTTGATTTCACCTATTACCTGACTCCTGAAAATACGGTTAAGTTCGGTGTACAGGCAATTTTGCATAATTTTGATCCGGGTACTGTTTCAGGGCAATATGATGATACTACTCAGTTTGATTATAATATTTCAAACAGCAATTCCCTTGAGTACGGTATATACCTGTCCAATGAACAGAAGATTACATCGCGCCTTACGGTGCTTTATGGTCTCAGGTACTCCCTGTTTCAGAATATAGGACCCGGAAAGTCGTTTGCATTTGATAAAACAGACCCCAAAGATTATGTTGATACCGCCAGCTATCTGTATGAAAGAGGAGAGATATACAATACTTATCCCGGCGGGATCGAACCACGTCTTTCTTTCAGGTATACATTAGACAATAAAAGTTCTGTCAAGTTAAGTTACAACAGGATGTATCAGTATATTCATCTTGCCAGCAACAGTACTGCCACACTTCCTCTTGATTTTTGGTTTCCGAGTTCACCGAATATAAAACCTCAGAGGGCTGATCAGGTAGCCCTGGGTTATTTCAGGAATTTTATGGACAATACTTTTGAAACTTCCATTGAGCTTTTTTATAAGTGGAGTGAAAACACCATAGATTTCCGGGACCATGCACAGTTATTGTTAAATGAGACCTATGAAGGAGAACTCAGGGTCGGAACAGGCCAGGCTTATGGTATAGAATTACTAATTAAAAAGCAAACAGGCAGATTAACAGGTTGGTTAAGCTATACCTACTCAAGGTCATATAAGAAGATCCCGGAAATTAATGATGGAGAAAGGTACCAGGCTTCTTACGATAAACCCCATGATTTCGCTCTTGTTGTTTCTTATGATTTTAACGAAAGATGGAATGTATCGGGCGACTGGATTTATACAAGTGCCCCGCCGCGTACTATGCCGACAGGCAGGATGGAATTCCGGAATTCCATTGCTCCGGTGTATTCGGACAGGAATACGATCAGGGTTTTTCCGTATCACCGTCTTGACATTTCGGCAACTTTCAGGTTGAATAAAAATTCCAAGCGTTTTGACCATTTTCTTAACCTTTCTGTGTACAATGCCTACATGAAAAAAAATCCGATAATGATCGAATTCAGAGAAGCTGATGATACGAATGAAACTGACACATACGAAACAGAAGCATACATGTACTACCTCTACAGGATTGTCCCTTCACTGACCTATTATGTTAATTTTTAAGCTATGAAACGATTTAACAGATACATACACTTATTTTTTTCCTTCAGCCTGTTCCTGTTTCTTCTTGTTCTGATGTCATGCGAGGAAAAGATTTCCATTGAACTCAATGATATGGAGAACGAACGAATAGTTGTGGAGGGAAGGATCACCAACGAGTTGAAAAGACACAGTATCCGTCTTACAAGAACGGCCAGTTATTTTCAAAATGAAAGGGTACCTCCGGTACTTGAAGCAGAAGTGTATCTGAGGGAAGAAGGATCAGGAACAAGATTTGACCTTGAATTGGTTAATGACACTTTTGGGATTTATGAGACTCCCGAGTTTGAAGGAAGGATAGGGGAGACCTATACCATTCATATCAATTATTCAGGGGAATCGTATCAGGCTTCTTCATACCTTGATAGTGTTGCTGAGATCGATAGTCTTAGTTATGAATATGAATTTGTATCCTATGCAGATCAGGGTTTTTACAAGATCAGAATGTCGGCTTACGAACCTCCGCCTGTGGGGGATGTGTATATGTTTAATATGTATATCAATGATACACTCTTTAATAACGCATTAGATAATACTCCTTATTCCGATGATCTGCTTTTTGACGATACTTACATGGTGAATGTGGAGATAACATGGCTGCCGCAGGAGGAGATTATTTCCGATACCAATCATATTCTGATAGAGATGTTTTCCACTTCCCAGGAAGAATACAAATTCATAAATGCATTTATTACCGAAACTTATTACAGTGGTTCTATCTTCAATGGGCCGCCGGCAAATATTCCCTCGAATCTTATTTGTACAACAGGAGGAATTGACGGATTGGGATTTTTCGCCGCTTCGGCCGTGACAAGACAGGAAATGATACTCTATAAGCAGCATGACGATTCCACCAACAATCCGGATTATGAACGATGAATACCATGAAATCTGAGAGGTAATGCTTATTTTTGGTAATGGCATTGATAAAATCAGTACGCGGTTTTACTCCTGTGATCGGGGAAAATTGTTACTTGTCGGAAAATGCGGTCATTATAGGAGATGTTACGATCGGCAATGATTGCAGCATCTGGTTCAATGCGGTTTTACGCGGTGATGTGAATTCAATTACCATTGGTAACCGTGTAAACATTCAGGATGGTGCTGTTCTTCATACGTTGTATCAGCGTTCGGTTATCGAGGTAGGCGATCAGGTTACCATTGCACACAATGCCGTGGTACACGGAGTGAAGATCTGCGACCGGGTTTTGATCGGCATAGGGGCCGTTATACTGGACCATACCGTTATTCATGAGAATTCCATTGTTGCGGCAGGAGCTGTTGTATTATCGAAAACCGTCATTGAGGCAAACAGTGTTTATGCGGGAAACCCTGCAAAAAAAATCAAGGAAGTAAGCCCTGAACATTCAAGGAACATGATCGAAAGAATAGCACGCGATTATAAGATGTATGCAGGATGGTATAAGGAATGATCAGTCTACAGACCCTGGTTGGCATTTACCCATTCTTTGTATTCCAGGGAGTTGATGAAGGCAGGGTATTCCGCCAGCAAGGGTTGAAAATCTTCCTTATAGTAGTTGAATGTATTCATGATATTGTCCAGCAGACTGGTTGCTTCTCCGTATTTTTTCTTTTCGATGTAAATGTTCAGCAAACTGAAATAACCGTTTTCAAAATCCGGCATCGCTACAATCAGGTTCAGCAAACTCTCAATGGCTCTTTTCTGGTTATCCATGAGATAATATATATTGGCACGCAACAGATCCAGCAGCGGGTCAGTAAATACCTTTTTATCCAGGCTGTCAACACATCTTAAGGCTTCCGGATATTCATTGTGGAGCATTAAACCATCCAAAGGGATAAGGTATTTCCCAGGGTCTTCAGGAAATTGTTCCATGTACTCCCGGTAAACTTTTCCGAAGGTATTTTTGTCCAGTTGAGAAGCGATCTCGATATGGATGATCCTGAATATTCTGTCTCTTTTTATTTCTTCGGGGAGTTTTTCTAATTCCCTGCATGCTTTTTTATATTTACCACTGGAAACCAATGCATTAAGATTTTCATATTCGGTGTATAAATTCCAGCTTTCCGGCGGGTTATTTTCGGAAGATTCCGTGTAAGAGCTAAAGGCATTGTAAAGTCTTCCTATGGATTCACTTAGTTTTTCTCCTGCTTGAAAAACATATATATCGGTGATTTCTACTTCCATTGTATGGTAATTGACCGAACGTGAGGAGAGTAACCTGAACAGAATCTTCCCCTTATTTCCTTCGGTATAAGCGTTCATATACCTGTAACTGCCTCCTCTTTGTATTTCTTCTGTTATACTTGTTCCGAAATCCAGGTTGTTTTTCAGTTCGTCAATGAATCCCTGCCTGAATGCTTCTGACAATTCATCATAATTGCTGCCTGCTACTTTCTCAGTAAATGCATCTGCATCGAAACTTTTATTGAAGAAGGAAGGATCGCCGTTTTCAATGCTGGCTTCGATATAGCGGGCAAAAGTTATCAGCCCGCTGAATTCGGCATTGAGTTTCTCTTCATTTTTTTTACCATATACCTGAACCAGACTGCCCAGCAAAATGATAAGGATGAAAT
>JASFVU010000113.1:0-7421 GCA_050049665.1 Bacteroidales bacterium
CGTAAAGGTTTGAAAATTTATTCATTTTTGTTGTATTTATATTAAATCTAAGTTAAAGAGGCAGGGGATTGGGTTGTTGGGGTATTTGCTGGTTCCTGGTAGCCTGGTTCTGGGTTTCTGTGTGCCGGCCTTGTTTAAATATGTAATCGTGAAATTGATGAATTGATTCGGTAAACTGAGTAAATGAAGCAACTATTAAGCTTATCAGTATCTTCATTTACTCAGTTATTCAATTAATTCAGTTAATTTATGAGAAGCTTTGCCTGGTGCGATTTTACCGGCTGGCAAAGTTTGTCCGGATTTCATATCTTTCGTAAAATACGTAATATATTGATATTACTTGTCATACTATTGCATGGCAATTGCTAATTTTGGCATGAAAGAGAGAGATAACTACGTTTTGAATACGGATAGCAAATTTTTGATCAATCGCCTGAAACGTGGAGAAGAAGCAGCTTATGAGCTCCTTTTCAGGGAATATTATCAAATGCTTACGGTGTTTGCCAATAAATACCTGTCCGACATTGAGATTTCAAAAGAAATCGTGCAGGACCTGTTTGTTCATCTTTATGAAAAAAGGGATCAGCTGGATATCAATTCATCGCTGAAATCCTACCTGTTCCGCTCCACACATAACAGGTGTATCAATCATATAAACGCTCAAAAGATCAGACACAAATATGCAGAGAACGTTAAAATGAGTACTGATATACAGGATAATAACCTGGAAGATGAAGTGAACAAGACCGAACTCGAACATGCCCTTTACAAAGCCATTGATGATCTGCCTCCAAAATGCCAGATTATCTTTAAAATGAACAGGTTTGAAGGTTTATCAAATTATGAAATAGCTGAAAAGCTGAGCCTCTCAAAAAGAACCATCGAGACTCAGATCAGCAAGGCACTAAGAATACTGAGGATAAAAATACAGCCATATATAGCCTCAGACCTGTTATTTTTTGCCGCCCTTCAGTACGTCTGTTGGATCATTAAATTGTCTTAGTTTTAGAGAAATGAAGAATAAAAAAGCAACCATAGATGCATTTACAAGATCTTTACTTGAAAAAAAGGATACAAAAGAAGTGAAAGAGATGATGGATAAATTAATACCAAATAACAAGAAAGACCGTAAGGAATTTGAGGCCTACCTGGAAGTATGGGAAAAATCGGCTGACGTGAAAGACTTCGGAAAAGTGAATGTGGATGAAGACTGGATGAAAGTGCGTTCAGGAATGTCCTTTTTGCCAAGGAGCAAACAGATCCCTTTGCGCAGTTTTGCTTTGCGCATTGCCGCCATCCTCATTCTGGCACTGGGTCTTACATTCTTTCTGCTGAAGATCGTCGATAAAACGAGCATCCCTGACCGGGAATATTATGAGATTGTTTCTGCCGAAGCGATCAGAGAGTTATCATTGCCCGATGGCAGTGTTGTAAGCCTGAACAAGCAAAGCAAGTTATTCAGGAACAGTGAATTCGGGAGATCCAACAGAGACATTATACTTGAAGGCGAAGCGTTTTTCAATGTAGCAAAAAATGCTGAACTGCCATTCAGGATCTATTCCATGAATTCAACAATTGAAGTCCTGGGAACAAGTTTTAACGTTAAAACAGATACCGACCTGATTGTCGTCAGCGTCATGACCGGCAAGGTGTCTTTTTATTCCAATGAAGACAATGAACACCGACTGGAACTGAATCCGGATCATTCCGGTACCCTGGATATAAAAACCGGAAAGCTGGAAAGCCACGATTCATTTGATCCGAATTCGCTGGCATGGTATACAAAAAAATTTGTTTTCAGAAATAAGCCGTTGAGTGAGGTTTGCCGGATCATCGCAGATTATTATGAGCTCAAGCTCATGACAGAGGAAGGACTTGAGATCAATGAATCCATCACCATTACCTGCAGCACACAATCTGTGCATGAAGTATTGAGCAGCATTAATTTATCACTGAAAGAGAACATCAGGCTGATCGCTACTGATAAGAACTTGATAGTTAAAAAGTTGTGAGGTCCTTAACAATACATATTTTTTTTTACCTGTGCTTTGCCGGGAGTTACTTTTATGCCCCGGCGCAGGACTTGTTAAAAAAATACATTCCTTTGCCTCCGCAGGAACTTACCGTTGAACAATACCTGTATCATATTGAAGACATGACCGGATATCATCTCGGTTACAGTTCGGCCATTGTTGAAAACAAACGGATTGCCCTTTATACCGACAGTATCCGGATCAAAGAGTTGCTTGATACGCTGTTCGCTTCCCAAAGCCTGCACTATATCCTGAAAAACAACTTGCTTATATTATCCCCTCAGCCAGATGCTTTACTAAAATACAATCTTGTTAAAGTCAGCGGAGTGGTAACCAATAAAAAATCGGGTAAGCCTGTTCCTTTTGCCGCTATTCATGTCCCCTGCTCCAGCACCGGCACCATTTCGAATTATGAAGGTGTTTTTGAACTGAATCTGCCTTCGGAATTCATTGCCGATACACTGATGGTCTCATGTATCGGTTATAATCCGGAGATCATATTATCCGAAGATTTCCTGATGGGTCCCGTTACGACTGAGCTGGCTCCAACGAAATTCCAGATCGAGGAATTGATCGTAAGGCCCGAAGAACCAAAGGAATTGATCAGGGCAGCCATAAAAAAGAAAGGAGAAAACTATGGAAACAAACCTGTATTGTTAACCGCTTTTTTCAGGGAAGCTTCCAAACAGGATGAAAAGTATATATCGATATCCGAAGCTGTCATTGATATCTATAAAACATCGTATTTATCTGATCAGAAAGATCTTGTTAAGCTGAAAAAGGGACGGCGTGGCAAGAACACCGAAAATTCGGAACTGGTGAATCTGATCGTTGAAGGCGGTCTGTATAATAATATGCAACTGGATATCATGAAATACGGAGTATCTTTTCTGGACCCGGAATTTTTTGAGAACTATGATTATTCGATGTTAAAACAGATCCATTACAACGACCGGCAGACTTATGTAATCGGATTTAAATTCAGGGACAACATTGCCATTCCCGGATTTGACGGTAAAGTTTACCTGGACGCCAAATCCCTTGCCCTGGTCCGGGCCGAATTCACGATCAGTCAGGGAGGCCTGGAATATGCCGGTTCGGTGCTGGTAAAAAAGATCCCGAATCAATACCGGATCAGCCCGAGATCGGGCAATTATGAAGTTGAATACCGCTACTATCAGGGTCAGTGGAACCTGAACCATGTACGCAGTGAGATTCTCATTAAGGTGAGAAAAAAGAGAGGGAGAGAAAATAAGGGATATACCTGCCATTTCCAGTCGACATCGGAATTTGTGATCACAGGCAAAACAACCGAACAGTTCGAAAGGATCAAATACCGTGAAGCTTCCAAACCCTCGGACGTTCTCTACGAACAAATTACCGGTACCGATCCGGAATTCTGGGGAAATGAAACAACCATCATTCCCGAGGAACCTCTCATGGAAACCATCAGAAAATTAAGGTTGCAGGAAGAAGGCAACAAGACCAGGCTGGTGAAAACACAGCAATAGACAAGTTTTTTATTTTATCAAAAAAAGATACTCATAACTTTTCCTATCATTCACAAACTTGAATTAATCTTTTGACCAAAATCTCATATATTTCCCTCAAGGCCGGGAGGGCTCTTACTTTTTCCATTGATGAAAAAGTAAGCAAAAAATCTATAAAAAAATAAGCTTGATGGCTTTTCATAAACAATCCTATCTCCCGTAGCACGCATTTTTTTCGCCTCTCGCTCAAATGTCTTGCCTTTATATTTATAACAATCCATTCTTAAAGAAGAAGAACCTTTAATTATAAACAGTCAGCACGTTGTTTGAAGAATAATTTTCAGATCAATGCGTGACTATTTCTTAAAATGAATTTTTATTTTATAGAGATGATCAGGATCTTTCCTCCTTAAGATCTGATCGATCTTTGGATAAAGAACAGGATTTGTTGTCATTCATCATAAAAATTACCATCCGGAAATAATACCTTTGCAAAAAATTATTCACCCTTATGAAAACAAAAATTATTTTACCGGCATTAATTGGATTTATCATGACATTATCCTGTTCTACAACCGATACTGAAAAAAACAAACAAACAGAAGATTTCAAATACGTTCTTGAACAATTCGCCGACCTTCGTATCTTAAGGTACCAGGTATCCGGTTTTGACGAACTGAGCCTGCAGCAGAAAAAGCTGATCTATTACTTGAGCCAGGCCGCCGTCTCCGGCAGGGATATCCTGTGGGACCAGAACGGGAAATACAACCTCGCCATACGCAAAACCCTTGAAAACATTTACAATACTTACTCCGGAGACCGTACCACAGAAGAGTATAATAAATTTCTGGTGTACATCAAAAGGGTGTGGTTTTCTAATGGTATCTACCATCATTATTCCACGGATAAGATCATGCCGGGATTTTCAAAGGATTATTTTCGCGAACTGGTATCACAATCAGATAATGAAGGATTCCCGCAGATCGAAGGGCTTGATGTGAAAGGAACCCTGGATGTGCTGATACCGGTTATGTTTGACGAACATGTTCTGAACAAAAAGGTAAACCAGGATCCTGAAAAAGATCTGGTGACCGCTTCGGCTGTAAACTTCTATCAGCAGGTGAATGAAGAAGAAGTAAGCAGGTTTTATAAAACAATGAAAGACCCTGAAGACAACACACCCGTCTCATATGGCCTGAATTCCAGAGTAGTAAAAGAAAACGGAGTGGTAAAAGAGATGACATGGAAAGCAGACGGATTGTACGGGGAGGCCATCAGTCAGATCATCTACTGGCTGGAAAAGGCTGCTGCAGTGGCTGATACCCCCGCACAGCTTGAAGAAATAGAAAAGCTGATAGCATATTACAAAACAGGAGACCTCGAATTGTGGGATGAATACAATGTTCTTTGGGTCAATGATACATCAAGGGTCGACTTCGTAAACGGCTTTATTGAAACGTATTCCGACCCGCTGGGTATGAAAGCCACATGGGAATCGGTGGTCAATTTCAAGGACCTGGATGCTACGAAAAGAACAGAAATCATCGCTTCCAACGCTCAATGGTTTGAAGATCATTCACCTGTTGATGGGCGGTTTAAAAAACAGGAAGTGAAGGGCATTTCTGCCAAAGTGATCACGGTGGCTATGCTGGGCGGCGATTGCTATCCCCACACTCCTATCGGGATCAACCTCCCGAATGCCGACTGGATAAGAAAAGTACACGGATCAAAATCCGTAACCCTTGAAAACATTACCGATGCCTACAACCAGGCAAACCTGGGAAGCGGATTCCTGGAAGAATTTTCTTACGATTCCACGGAAATGAACCTGGTAAAAGAATACGGTCCCCTGGCCGGTAACATCACGACTGACCTGCATGAAATATTGGGACACGGATCGGGCCAACTGCTGGAAGGAGTAAGCCCGGAAGCGCTGAAAAACTACCATTCGCCGCTCGAAGAAACAAGGGCCGATCTGTTTGCTCTGTATTATATCATGGACCCGAAGCTTATTGAGCTTGGCCTGTTACCGAACAAAGATGCCGCGAAAGCAGAATACATAGCCTATTTCCGGAACGGACTGATGACCCAGTTGAAAAGAATCGAACCGGGAAATGACATTCAGCAGGCTCACATGCGAAACCGTCAGCTGATATCCGGGTGGTGTTTTGAAAAGGGACTTGATGATAACGTGATCGAAGAAATTAACAGGGACGGGAAAACCTATTACAAGATACATGATTTCAACAAGCTGAGAGAACTGGTAGGGAAACTGCTGGCCGAAGTGCAGCGCATCAAATCAGAGGGCGATTACGAAGCAGGCAGGAAACTGGTGGAAACATACGGCGTAAAAGTTGATCCCGAACTGCACAGGGAAGTGCTTGCCAGGTTCGATAAACTGGACATTGCCCCGTACAGCGGTTTTGTGAATCCGGAATATGAGATCACTGAAAAGGATGGTGAAATTACCGACGTGAAAGTAACTTATACAGATGATTTTGCAGGGCAAATGCTGAAATACGGTAAAGAATATTCCTTTTTACCCGTTATGAACCGCTAGGCAAAAGACCGGAACACATATCAGGCATCAGCGGCTTTTTGTTCGCTTTTGAATTTGATGGCGGAACTTCCGAACCTGACGATCAGAATGATTATGGCCAGTCCGCCGACAACAATGTAGATCAGGTTGGTACAGGTATGGGCTATCAGGGCAAAGATCAGCCCCGTCTTTTTCTCAATGCCATACAGGATCAGTGTCTGAACCACCATATAATGCCACGGGCCTATGCCTCCCTGGATCGGCGCCAGCATGGCCAGTCCGCCCATCAGGAACACCACCATTCCCGCCCCTATCGACAGGTGCTTTGTGGGTTCATAAGCAAGGAAAACAACATACAACATAACCAGCCACATCAGAAAAATGAAGAGTGTATGGCCGATAAACATCCATTTTCCTTTCATGGAGGCAATGGATTTGATGCCGGCGACAAACTGATCTTTCAGATCAACAAGCCTTCCTTTTTTACTCGACTTTCTCAATCTGTTTTTCAGCAGATAATAGCCGGCAACAGCAAGGATTATCACCAGAGCAAATATAAGAATGTATTTCACGGTGATCAGGTTCTGCAGGTTTTCCGTTATTTTCGGGTTCTCCTCGAAAAACTTCACCACAATGGGAACATTCGAGGCAAAAATGATAATGGCCAGCAAAAAAAGCATGATGACATCTGCCAGCCGCTCAACAAACACAGTCCCTACAAGCTTGGTAAACGGTATCTTATCCGTTTTTGCCAGCACACCGCAACGCACAACCTCTCCTGCCCTGGGAACCACCAGGTTGGCGAAGTATAACACGAGAACCGACAAAAAAGTATTTGAAAGCCTCGGGTTATAACCCATCGGGGCGATCAGCATTTTCCACCGAAGGGCCCTTGATAGCTGGGACAAAAGACCAAAAACAACAGACATGACTATCCAGAAATAATTCAGCCCTTTTAATGCATTACTGATCTCTTTCCATTCTATTTTCCTGTACAAAAACCAGAAGATGAGTACACCTATTGAAAAAAGCAGCAGATACTTAATGGTGTTGAAAACGATTTTCTTCATTTTTGGGAATTGAACTTATAGTGAATTAAATTTCGCAAAACTAAGTAAATCTACGGCATTAATGTGTCTAAAAATGTGTGTTTGTCATTTTTTTATTAATAACTGATCATTCATGGAGCACAAAAACCGGCTGAAACTTACACTTTTCCTCGTACTGGCCATGGTAGTCACTTTTCAATCCACGGCACAAATCCTTGTCGAAAAAAACAAGACCATATACAGCAGTACCCTTGGCCGGCAAATGAGATACTCCATTTTACTGCCTGAAGATTATTATGCTGTACCCGAC
>JASFVU010000087.1:0-8288 GCA_050049665.1 Bacteroidales bacterium
ATACAATGCATCGTGTGACATTTATCCCGCTTCCGAAGACCTCCCCAAAGAACGCCTGTTTGCCGATGATCTGAGGGCCATTTTCTATACCGAGTTTACCATTTTTGAGACCATGTCACACGATGCATTGTATACCATTCTCGCCGGTGGAGGCAAATGGAACGGAACGGACCCTTTTGACATTGTCCGGAAATAAGCTGGATTTATAGAACTATCCTGAGTCCCGATCGGATCGGGAAAGGGTGATTCGTCTACGGAATATGCTTCGACTACGCTCAGCATGACTGCATCACGGCAGGTCACGCTAAGTCCCGATCCGATCGGGGAAAGTTGATCCGGTTGCAAAATATAGTCTTCCTTTCAGGAATCTTACGCCAGATTTAAGTTTTCCTTAAATCAATCTGAAATGAAAAAAACTTCAGATGATAATGTTTACTTTTACCCTGAAAAATTAAGTTTAACATACTGTTTTTCAATGTATTAGTTTGCATTGCCGGATATAAAGGCAAAGGCTCCTATTGATGAGAAATGACTTGTCTGACAGATTGTTAAAACGAATATTCAGCAGTATGGTAAATGGGGACACCTCATCAAAAAAACAACGGCGAATAACCCGGATACTGATTCTGATCATATTCCTTCTAATCCCGCCGGCATTTTTAATCAATCTCAGTGAACTCCGTTACATAGATGATGAATCGATACGTGCAATTGTTGCCCTGGAAATGAATATCTCCGGTGATTATATAACTCCTACCATCGGGGGTGATTATTATTACAAAAAACCTCCTGTCTTCAACTGGCTGATCTCCCTTGCTTATATTGTTTCAGGCAATTATTCGGAACTGGCCTCACGAAGTGTGAATCTCATATTCCTCTTTATCTACGCATTAACAGTTTTTCTGGTAATTAAAAAACGTTATGGCATCCGCATCGGCTACCTGACCGCCTTTCTTTTTCTTGTAAGCGGAAGGATCATTATTTACGAATCACTGTTCGGACTGATAGACATCACTTATTCATGGCTTATATTTCTGAACTTCATACTGATATGGAAATACATAAAAAGGGAACAATACCTTCCTTTGTTCCTTGTCTCCTATGCCATTACCGCTGCGACTTTTCTACTGAAAGGACTTCCCCCTATTGCTTTTCAGGCAATTACTCTCATCATAGCTTCTTTATCGGTCAGAAAATTGCGGATATTGCTTTCCCGGGAACACCTGGCAGGCATTTGCCTGTTCTTCCTGACAACAGGGAGCTATTACTATGCTTACAGTGTCAGGAATCCCGGAGAAATAACCACACTTCTTACAACTCTTTACCATGAATCTGCCGACAAATCAGCCGTAAGTTTTGGCATCACGGATATCTTTACCCATATCTTCACTTATGGTTTTCAGATCTTCTATAGTTACGTGCCCGGTACACTGGTAATATTCTTTTTCCTGAAGAAACAACCTTTTAAGCTGATAAAAAATGATCCCTTTCTCCTGTATCTTTCCCGGGTTTTTTTATTCAACATCATTATCTACCTGGTATCTCCGGAAACATTCATGCGGTATGTATTGATGCTGATGCCGATCCCGACCTTGCTGTTTGTTATCCATTTCCTGAAACATGTTGAAGAACGATCGATACACGGAAGGATATTTCAAAGTATTTTTTTACTGGTTACACTAATATTGTTTCTTGGACTGCCGGCATTCGGATTCATTGAGGCAACCGGGTTTGTTGAATTGGTATGGCTAAAAATTACAGTATTGATGCTTGCTTTTGCTCTCGTTCTTCCGGCCATGCTCAAATTGCGTGACCGGAGGATCGAACTTGTAGTGATATCCTGTCTGCTTATGCGCATTGCTTTCAACTGGTTCATTCTGCCTTCCAGGACGAACGGTCACTGGGAAATAAGGGCCAAACAGGAAGCCCGGCGGATCGCGGCCCTGACAAATGATTCTCCGCTGTACGAACTGACAAATGATGCCGGCGAAACGAGGTATACTCCGGTTGTTTTGCTATGCTACATGACTGCGGTAAAACAGGAAATTATCCATGATCTGAACGGGCTGTCCCGGGATGGCTATTACCTTGTCTACGATCCGGTCGATCGTTTTGCGGATTATAAAGTCGATTCTCTCGTGGCAAGACCTGATCTTACACTCTCTCTGCTGAAAATAAATAAAAACCAAAACGAATGAAACTCTCTGTTGTAATCGCAGCATACAATGAAGAAGCAAATGCTGAGCCTCTCCTTAACCATTTGTTATCCACTCTGGAAGGGATCGACTTTGAGATCATTTATGTCGATGACGGCTCAATGGACGCAACTACGGATGAAGTTGAAAAGATCAGAGACACGAGGATCATGCTCATTGAATTCCGGAAAAATTACGGGCAAAGCGCCGCCCTGAGAGCAGGCATCGAAGCTGCCCGGGGCGAATACATCGTCACCATGGATGCCGATCTGCAGAATGATCCGGATGATATACCCCTCATGCTGGATATCATAGAAAAAAAACGTGTTGATGTTGTGGCAGGATTGAGAAAAAACAGAAAAGACAGAACATTTAGCCGTAAACTCCCGTCATTGATAGCCAACTGGCTTATTCGTGCAAGTACGGGGCTAAAAACAAAAGACTTCGGATGTTCGCTTAGGCTGTATCGTTCCGAATTTGCCAAAAGCCTTGATCTTTACGGGGAAATGCATCGCTTTATTCCGGTACTTTTGCACCTTGAAGGTGCCAGGGTTCTGCAGATCCCGGTGAACCATCATGCCAGAAAAAACGGAATTTCAAAATACAATATGAACCGCTCTTTTAAAGTGCTTGCAGACCTGTTTCTGATCATCTTCTTCAAACGCTTTATGCAAAAGCCAATGCAGCTTTTTGGCGTTACCGGAATACTGTTATCTTCTATCGGCATCGCATTGAACCTGTATTTATTAATTCTCAAGCTTTTGGGACGGGACATATGGGGAAAACCGCTGCTCATTCTTGCTGTTATTGCATTGATCGGAGGAATTCAGCTTATCACAATCGGTATATTGTCGGAAATTCTTATGCGTACTTATTATGAATCACAAGATAAAAAACCCTACAAGATCCGCCGGGTTCTCAGGGCTGAACAAAAAAAACAGGAAACTTATTTCGATCATATTAAAACTATTATTAAGTAGTATTGCTTTGTACATAGTTTTTCGAAAGGTGGATATTCAGAAGCTGGATCAGGTTTTTGATACCATGAATTTCATCTTGCTGATCCCTGCTGTCCTGTTCTTTGTTCTATCCAAAATTGTTTCCGCCTACCGCTTAAACTACTTTCTGCGTGATGAAATGGTCACTATTCCCGAATCGTTTAATCTGAAACTTTACCTGCTGGGAATGTATTACAATTTATTTCTCCCCGGCGGGATCGGTGGTGACGGATACAAAATTTACCTCCTCAACAAACTTACGGGGATCAAAGCAAAATACATTTTCAGGGCTGTTCTTATGGACAGGATCACAGGTGTTTTTGCCCTGTTGTGCATAAGCCTGGTATTGTCCGGTTACCTGCCCCTGAGCTTTTATTTGAAAGGGCTGTTTTTTGCCTCCGTCCCTTTGGTCCTTTTTCTCTTCTACCTGCTCATCAGAAAGTATTTCAGGCAATACCTGAACTCTTTCACCAGCACAAATCTTCAGGCCTTTGTCGTTCAGCTTCTGCAGGTTGTCAGTGCCTGGTATATCATACGGTCCCTTGGTATAAGATCCGACCAGGGAATGTACCTGTTCGTTTTTCTCTTGTCTTCCATTGTTGCAATCATCCCTTTCACAATAGGGGGAGCAGGTGCAAGAGAACTCACATTTGTAATGAGTGCAGGACTGCTCGGGCTTCATGAAGAACGATCCCTCGGGATAAGCCTGATCTTTTTTCTGATAACGGCCATTGTTTCCCTTGCGGGAGTATATTACAGCTTCAGGCTGGAAAAACCCGCTGACAGCCTGTCGCACATGCCTTTATAAAACTTCCGGTAAGCTCATGAACAAAAAATGATTATGGATCTTTGTGGTTGTAAAAGAATCAATAATCGATGGTAAGGATCTTTCCTTCCGTAAAATCAAAAAAACGATCTTTCCGGGCAACATCAATACCTTCCATCAGTTCTTCGGGAGTATATCCGGCAACTTTCAGGCAGGTCGGACAGGCATAGATCCCGATGTTCTTTTCAATAAGGCTTTTCAGGTACGTATGGGCCGGTTCGAAACCTTCAAGTTCAATATCTGCGGATCCCTCCACAAGGATCTTAACGGCATGTATATCCATGTATACCAATACATCCTTATCATCCGCCATCAGGGTAGCCATTTTCAACGGCATCAGTAACCGGTGCGGATCGTCATAACTTTCGGTAATGTGAATAAAGATCCCGTCTTTTAGCGGATCGGACATTTCTGTTGATCCGGGACTATCGGATGAGCCGCTCTGCTGAACGTTCTGAGTGCAGGAAACAGCCAGTAAAAAGGTGGTGAGGGTCAAAAATACATGTTTCATATCGGATTGCTGTTTTTTATATGATTAATCGGAATTATTTCCTATGCCAAGTTATAAAATACGGCAGACATAACAATTATGGTGATGAAATTTGTTTTTTCATTATTTTGAACCGTCCGGCCCTACGGTTCTTTTTACGTTTCTGTGGACCCTGATCCTGGCTCATTATTTTTTCAGAATGTTCATCCCCTCCCACGATACATTATCTTCATTGTGAACCTGTTCTTCCATTTTCTTTTTCGGATCGAACAGATATTCTTCAGGGATTGGTATCGCCTTTTCCGTATTGACCTCATTGATCAAAAATAACTGGCCTGCTTCAATATGGGAATGTTCATCTTTTTTGAATACATGCCTTTTGGTTAAATGAACACTTGCGTTCCAGTGAAAATCTTTTGGATAATAGGTGCCTTTGTATGGTTCGTATTTTATTGTCCTGTTAAACACCGGATCGCGCAATCCTAGTCCCAGTGCCAAAAGAATGGGACGGACGGCAACCGGAATAATCGCCCTTCCGTTGCTTTCTATGAATACAATGGCATAGCTGTCAGGGTCAATGAATATCGTGCCGTTCTCCTTAAAATTGTCGACGGCCCTTCTGGCATTAAAATGGATCGAAATCAGGTTCTTTCCCCGGTAAAAACGACCTTCCCCAAACAGGTATGTAAACCGGTTAAAATTATTGCTGTCTAAAAATGCATCACTCTGCTTCAGGATGGAAAAATGCAGGAGTGTTTCAGGTCCGCCCAATCCCATAAAATTCTTATCATCCTCTTCCGGATCTGCTTCCTCTCCTTTCCTTAACGCCTTTTTCTTTTCTTTACGTTCGGCTTTATCCCTCCAGTCTTTCATGAAACTCAGTTCATGGATCTCCTCTGTCTCCCTGTACAAAAGCAATTGATGCTGATTTCTGACCGTATCGGAATACTCCGGATAATAACTTTTAACAATGGCTTCACCTCCGGTAATTAATTGTCCGTTCTCCCTGACTTCTTCCTGAAAATAGGCCATGGTCCGAAAGGGATGAAGAGCATAATTTTCCTTTACCCTGCGCATAGCCCTTTTTATATATTCCTCCGGAGAAAGCGGATAAACGTAAAGTTCATCTATGGCAATGGCTACAGGTTGTAATGTCACTTTTATTTTTTCTCCGGCCTTCTTAAGCGGGACCTCAAAAGACTTGTATCCCACATAAGCAATAACAAGCGTATCATTCAGACTGCTTGCAGGAACATAAAATTCGAATTCACCTTTTTCATTGCTGATCGTTCCGATTGAAAAATTCTTTAATCCAATGGATGCATAAGGCATGTATTCTCCGGTTTTCGCATCATATACCACTCCTTTTATGTTCCGGTCAGACTGGCATTTTAGTGCCTGACCGGAATAAATTGTTAAAAAAAAGACGATCAGTAAGCAAAAGAAACTTTTTCTCCGAACCATTGTAATAACGTTTTAATTAAAATATACAAAATTCTGCTTCAACTATCACCGATGGTGATTGTCATGCAAAAACAGGTCTAAAATAACTGTTTTGATTGTTTTTGCTGTTAAACAAAATACGATTTATGGAATTTTAACCTGTGACGTGTCTGACTTACTATTGAAAAAAACGGGAAAATATCCATACCTGATGATGATTAGCTGAGTAGTTAAGAAAAGAGAGAGAAATTTCAAATCCAACTTATAAATTCCGATTAACTGAATCGAAAAACTGCTGAAATGAAGATTCTGATAAGCCAATAGTTTGGTTCATTTAATTCAGTTCACCAGTTAATCAATTCATCCCTTAGTGTCTTAGTGATGAGTAATTCGCCTATGGAACATGCTTCGACTACCCGCCCGACCGTGCCGGGCGATGCCGGGGTTGCCAATGTTGTACCCTTACGGGGTGTTTTTCCAGAGAAGGTGCGGGTTCGCTTTCAAATTTCAATCCACGGATAATGATTTCTGTTCACGCAATACGATCCACTATGATCGTTTTGCAGATCCAGCCCGAAATACAGCTTTTCTTCATCAGCCGCATAGGGCTCAATGATCTTAAGATAGTATTTTGCAGGTTGTACGTCTGTCAGCTTAATATCCAGATCGAACAAACAATTGCAATCGCACATTGACTCGGTTTCATATTCCTGCAAACAGATCGTATCCTGTTGTTGGGAAACAGTACAATACAATGTTCCGGGGCAACAGTTAAAACCGGCATTGACATGTTTCAGACTGAGTTCGCCGGTTACCGGATTGTAGGTATATATTATACAACTGGTTGTATCGGGAACATCATTTTTCAGTATATCTTCAGCACCTTTACATCCCCTATGACTTACAAGTTCTCCCGATATCTCAGCCACAGGATCCTGGTTATAATCAAACAATCCCCAGGGATAGCTCTTTCTTGTGACACAATAGGACCCTTCGGAACCTGCCGAAAGATCAATGGCAAAAACAATTCTTTCCTGTTCTCCCCTGTAAGGTTCGATAAAACTCAGATAGTATGTTTTTAATTCAATGTTGTCCAGTTCAATGGTCAGATCATAAAGACAATTGCAATAACATTGTGCCACTTTTTCATATTCCTGTATTACTATGGTATCATTTTTAACGGATACTTCGCAATAGAGACTATCGGGACAACAATTGAATCCCGCATTAATATGCCGGACAGTAAGCCTGTTATTCAGGGCATCGTATTCATAGTATATACAACTTAATGTATCGGGTGTTTCCTCATCGCATAAAGCTGATTTCTCAAAAAGTTTGCAATCGGAAAAATCAGCAATTTCCCCGGTAATATCAGCAGATCGTTCAGGATCCGGGTCCGTTCTTTCTTCACAGCCGGCTATCAGGACCAACAGAACAATTACCGGCAAAATTGAATATATTTTCTTTTTCATGGTCAGTAAATTTAACAACTGTTTAACATTTAAGATGATAAAAAACCGGAAAAGGTTGCTTCCGAACAGCAATGAAATCAGACTTTTTAACCGGAAATGGGCTGTATGACCCACTGAGACAAAAAGAAAACCACCGGAAAAAGTTTTCCGGTGGTCTCTGTAATCTGTTATGTTAACAAGAACTATCTGTCGATCTTTAATCAGTCAACGACCAATACCTGCGATGATCCTTCAGCGGTAACAAAATAAATTCCCGCATTCAGTCCTGAAATATCAATTCCATCGGAATAATCATTCACCAGTACTACCTGCTGACCAAGCATATTGGAAATCCTGATTTCCGGAAGGACAACATCGCTGCTGATGTACAGAACATTCCGGGCAGGATTCGGATAAATGTCAAAGGCTGCATTCTGAGCACTTACATCGTCAAGACCTGAAACTACTTCATCCGTAAAGTTTATTTTACCCGATTCGGCAGCACTGTTGTAAACAGCATTGGCATGATCGTTCCATCCGATCAAAGCTGAACGGCATTCTTCATCGCATGCCGTTTCACCGTCATCCGAATCGTTTACAAAAGCGTCAAAGCCCATCTGGGTGGTTCCGGGAGTAAGGGTTACAGCCGCATCAACACGGTAACTCAGAAGATTTTCCATATCCATTCTTATTTCAGCCACATAGCCTCCGGCAACCTCGGCCATTGCAATATCCGATATGATATCACCATCACTTGGAAATGAAACTGAAGCGTCCTCATTGATCTGAATGCGCCAGTGCGATCCGCCTACGGTATTATCACCTCCTACCGGCTGATCTTCGTCAGCATTATTTGTCGTGATCAAATAAAACTCTATACCGTCT
>JASFVU010000088.1:0-8235 GCA_050049665.1 Bacteroidales bacterium
CGGGCAAAGGCGGTAATGGCCCTTGATTCATAAGCAGCCTGAACGGT
Organism: Bacteroidales bacterium; assembly: GCA_050049665.1. Taxonomy (GTDB): domain Bacteria; phylum Bacteroidota; class Bacteroidia; order Bacteroidales; family UBA10428; genus UBA10428. The sequence goes on from JASFVU010000088.1 coordinate 48, forward strand.
TTTATCATATGGATTCGGGTCAACAAGGTAGCCACGGTCTTTAAGGAATTTTGCATACTCGATGCTCGTTACCTGTATTTCTCCTCCGATATCTTTTGCTCCCTGTCCCCATTTCAGTTCAATAATGACCTTATCGCCATATTTCCCGGCAACATACTCGGCAACGCCATTGCGGGTGTCTTCCACATTCAGCTGAACAATGATCGCTCCATAGCCATCATAGTATCTGAAGAATGTATCGATCCGTCTGTCCAGTTCGGGAGCTTTGGTGATCCTGCCTTTTTCGATTACAGATTCCTGGTCTACTCCCACAACGTTTTCACCGACAACGATCGGTATTCCGCATAAAGCAGCGCCGACAGCGAAAGATTCCCAGTATTTTGCAGCAACAAAAGTCGACCCCAGCGCACCTGTCATCATAGGAACACGGAACTTCGTCTTTATTTCATTGCCAAATTCATTTTCAATTTTCACATTGGTAAACAGGCAGTCGTCGGGGTTGTCTGTCAGTGGCGGTTCAAGGCCATGTGCTCCGTAAGCATATCCCTGGATCCGCAGGGCATGATACCCTGCACCGATCGATGCGACATGCCATGCACCTGCAGTGGTTTTCCCGAAATCCCTCGGGTATAGCAACTTTCTGCCTTTCAGCGAAGCAAGCCAGGTTTCGCATTTGCCCCTGCACGATGAATCGCATAAAGTACAAAGTCCCGATTCTGCAGGTACGCCACGATTGACCGTACCAATTGCATCATTGTTTTTTATCCATGTGATCATAATGATAAAGTGTTAGTTAGGTATAAAATGAAAGTTTTCATAAGTTGCATAAAAATACATAATAAAATCATATTAAAAATATTTTTACTTACAAAGTATAAGTTAAAACGTAATTAATAACGATTCTAATTACAGTTTTTAATAAAGCAGTATATAAAACAATGAAATAAACAAAATCTCAATGATCTACTGAATATTTTTTGCATAAATATACAAAATTAACAGAAAGACTTTGCTGACCTGAAAAAGATGAAAGAAGGATAAATAAACTGTTTTCGGAGAAAGACTTAGAGACTTAACGGCATTTTTTATTGGCCACAAAGACCCTGAAAATCAAAGAATCACAAAATTCAGACGATCTCCTATTTTCCGAAGGACGAATTCGTGTAAGAATTTTAAAATAAAATGGACTCAACCGGCGTTAAAATAATGAAGCTATACAAACGAGTTTTGCGGACGGATTTTTGTTAAAAAATTTGTGCCGGTTTTGAAACTTTGAGTGTGATTTTTAAGTTAAAGTATAATAAATTTAATGTATTCTGAAATAAACTGAACCTGAAATATGCCGGAAATAAAAATGCTTGATCACCAGAAGATAATACTTCAGCATGTAAAACATGATAAAGTACTGTTTGAAAAGGAATTAATGAAATCGATAAAGTGGCTTGAAGCGGAAGATGTACGGAAATTACAAAGCTGGTTGCAATCAGGCTCATGGGAATCCCATAAGGAAATTATCAGGAAAGTCTTTGACAAAATAGCAGCATAAAACTATTATACTATTAACTAACCATTGATTGATAATGAAAAAAGAGAGCAGTTATTTCAAGTTGTATAGCAAGTTGGGTCTTGAGGGGTATTACATTCCTGTCAGAAATTCGTTTAACAATTGCATTGAGAGGGAATTCATTCCCATGGAAGCAAAAGAGCTGTTCGAGGAAAAATTCGGTGACAAAGTGATTACCGATGAGGAGTTTCTCGACTGGTACTCGGAAAATGCAGTCCATTTTTAATCAGTAAAATACTTTGACAACCATAGCGCAGTGAATGCTGCGAAGGATGGGTGTCTGGGTTAATCGTGAAATTGATGAATCGATTAATCGGTGAACTGAATTAAATGAAATATACCATTAGCTTTTCTGTATCTTCATTTCATCAGTTATTTGATTAATTCAGTTAATCTGTAAAAAGCATGTTAGCGGGGTGGGTTGTTAGCAATTGGGTTACTGGATGCTGGTTACCTGATACTGGTTCCTGGTTGTATTGATCGTGTAATTGGTGAACTAAATGAAATATAGAAACGTGAAGTTCTTCTTCAACTCATCACCTCATCACCTCATCAGGAATAGACAAATTCAAAAAAAACCACTATAATTGATCCCGGAAAACAGACAGTAAAACAAATTTCATGGATTGCCGACCAGGATGCGGAGCTTGTTGCATAGCCCCCTCGATATCTTCTCCCATACCCGGAATTCCTGATGGAAAACCGGCAGGCGTCCGGTGCATTCATTTAACGGAAGATTGCAAATGTGCTTTGTTCCATCCGTGAACAGACCAAAAGTATGTATGGATTTTCAGGCCGATCCTCTGGTATGCGGTACATCATGGACAGAGGCACTGAAGATCCTTTCAGCCCTGGAAGATAATTAGTGTGTGTCATACATCCAGGCGGGTCTGCCCTTACCAGACGACACGTTCGGGTAGGTACGTTCACAGAATTCAACAAATTGCTCTTTTTATATTTAGTTATTGATCGATAACTAACTGATTAATAGGCCTATACCGTCATTGCGAGGAGCCGCCACAGGCGGAGACGCGGCAATCTGGCCTTTTCTTTACCTGAAAGTATCGTCTATAACAAATGAAATAAATCGTTCCAATCCGGATTCACTGTTTCAATTAACCCGATTTTCTTCGCTCTTGATCCGGCTTTTATTTGTTTTTCCCTCTCTATTGCCTCCCTGATATCATTATGTTCTTCAAAGTAGATCAGTTTACTGATCTTGTATTTTGCTGTAAACGAGGTCTGATAATGCTTCGTTTTATGTTCCCGGATGCGTTCTTTCAATCTGCTGCTAACACCGGTATATAATACGGTATTTTTGGGATTGGTCATGATGTAAACAAAGCCGCCTTTTTCCATATAACATCAGGGATAAGATGATTTTTAAAGTACTCATGTATTTGGACTAAGACAAATTTAGCAAATGAAATTCTTTTGGATTTTAATCCTCCTTCGCCCCGAGGTCTCGGGCTTCGGCGGACGAGAAGGTATGGTTTAATTGGCTTCGCCGAGCTTCTCCTTCGTAGATTTACTTCGAAGAAGGAGCTCTCTCGCCTGAGGCGAGATCGGTTCCCAGGGGCTTGCCCCGGAAAAAAGGGTCCAGGGCTTCCGCGAGCGCTAAAGCTACTCAGCGGAGGCGCTGCCCTGGGGTTTAATACCATTTATTTTGGCCAGATTGCCGCGTCGCTATGCTCCTCGCAATGACGTAAAGTACAGATTTTTAGTAATATAACGTGAGTTCGATATAAGGAGCGTAAGGTAATTCATTGATACAGAATAATATATATAGAAAATATTCGTGTTTTCTTTGAGTATTGGAGTCTTAGTGGCATAAAATCCATACAAGAATGTGCCACAAAGACACTAAAACACTAAGAATTCACTAAAAATTTTGTTAAATAATTGATAATTAGGGTTTTTTATGTCGAACTCACGTTAATATAAATAAAAAAACAAAATAGAACTGTTACGTTATTGACGGTATGAAATTATGATAGTATAGGATATGCCTGGGGACCGAAAAGCAATGCACCGGGAGTGTGTAATCAGGTTTTGTACGGATAGCCGGACTGTCTTCGGGAGATCACATTTCATTCTCCCAATTCCGGATTCAGCAATATGTCTTCCGCAGGAACCGGAGAAAAATAATCCTCTTTCGTAACCGCATCTTCGGGAAATCCGCCTTCATCGGGATCCCTTAAATCGGGTAATTCCTCCACCATTTCAAGCCGTACCAGATCGAACCATCGTCCTTCGGGCTCTCCGGCCAGTTCCCAGGCCCGCTCCCATACCACCGAATCGGCAAATACTTCGGGTGACAGGCTAGGCTGCAGGTCGTAAACAGAAGGTGTGTGTAACACGGCATTATGAGCCCTGCGTCTGATCATATTCACGCATTCGTAAGCTTTTTCATTCAATTGCTCTGACCGGGCAGTAGCTTCCGCATAAGTCAGTAAGGTATGAGCATAGCGAAACAAATATGCTTTTGAATTTCCCAGATAAAGGTCCGAACTTTCATAAGAATAATACTGAGTAGTCGGTACGACAGACGGTTCATAGTAAAATTTACGAAAGGCAAAGGCACCACATTTCTTTACAGAATCGATCGTAATAAATCCCGTATCAACTTCAGGATAAAAGTTGTTTGGGACATAAACGGTTGTGTAAAAAGTTATTTCTTTTCGATAACCCTTTGGATAGGCATTGAAGAAATTTTTTTCGGTACAATAAAAACGAAACAAAATTCCTTCCAGGTAATAAGGGTTATCATAATTACCATGTGTACTTGATATCAAAATTATGCCATTATACACAAAATTAATTTCCTCTATGATAGAGGAATAAGCCGGATCAGCAAAGTACAAGGTAAGTACGGATTCTTCATTATAATAAAAGTCCTTATCCCACAAATGTGCGAAATCATCAACCAATCCGAAGCCAAAGAAATCTGCACTGTCAATCACTTGTCCGGCCTGTAAGGAAGCCAGTTCATATTTTGATTCATCCCTGACCGGGTAACCGGCCCAGCTCAGGTACAGTTCGGCAAGCATGGCTTTTGCTACACCCCGGTGGGGGGTAACATAAGGGATCCTGGCTTGGTCATTGTTTGCCGGAAGATAATCCATGGCCTTTTTCAGATCGTTTTCAATAAACCGGTAGATCTCCGGGAAAGAAGACTTTTGGGCCTGATAATCAATTTCAATATTATCAATAAGAGGTATTTCGCCATAGGTCCTTGTCAGCCTGAAATAACAATAAGCCCTGATCAGACAGGATTCTCCAAGTATCTCTTTGGTTTTGTTATCGATACCGATGGTATCTGTATATTGACCAATAACGTTGTTGGCCGAGACGATTACACTGTATAAATACTTCCAGTTATCTCCGGTGTGATCATAATATAAGTCAGGACGCCCTGAAGTTGGGAGACAATTATAATTATAATAATAATTATTATAACCAGGAAAATTTGAAAGCAGGTCATCACCTTTAATGTTGGGATTGTAAAAACCAACTCCACCCGAGCAATTGAAAGCTTCAGCCAGTTTTCCGTAAACGCCGTTTGTAGCCGAGATCAGTTCATCATACGAATCGATCTTTCCGACAGATGTTTCTTCTTCATGAAATACATCTTCACAGGCTGCAAACAGGATCAATAGTATGAATAACAGTGCTGATTTTCTCATAGTTAAAATGTTAGATTTACGGAAAAATACACGGCTTTGGGTAAAGGATATGATCCGCGGTCGATCGCGTTATCGGAAAAATTGTTGTCGGTAAATATCGTGGCCTCGGGATCGTATCCTTTATATTTGGTTATCGTTACCAGGTTTTCAAAGCTCAGGGAAAATTCCATGCTGATCCTGTTCAGTACCTTTTTTGCAGGACTGTAATGAAAAGCAAGGGTTTTCAGGCGGATAAACCCGGCATCTTCAACAAATATGTCCGATTCGTAAAATTGATTGTAACGCATCGATCTGAGCGTGTCCGCTATGTAAGTATTTGTTTCCCTGTTGACACCTTTCATGACACTTGCGGCACGTGTCGCATTGTATTTCTGCATTCCCCACGCAGCATACCAGACCATCTCCATGGTAATGGTTTTATACCGGAAAGAGCTGGTTAGATTCCATGTATAATCCGGTATCGAATTGCCCAGGACGACTTTGTCCGATTCCGTCAGTTGTGAGTCGGTTGAATCGGCATTCAGGAATTTTTCCTGCTGGACAGCGACAAAGCTGTTTGAGCCGCTTGCCCAGTCTTCCGGGGTCATTTTTCCAAGGTATTTGTATCCGTAAATGTTCCCGAGAACTTCTTCTTCTGCAATAATAAAATCAGGAATCAGGATATCCGGATCATAGAATGCCAGGGTTTCATCTTCATGCATTTTTTTTACCCGTTGTGTTGAGCGGGAAAAATTGTATTGCAGGAGCCAGGTGAAATGGTTTGTTTTTACCGGAACCAGTTCAATGTTAAGGTCATAACCGTTCACCGAAACCCTGCCAATGTTCAGGTATTGTTTACCGCCACCGTAATAATAGGGAATGTCACGCAGGATGATCAGATTTTCTATTTGTTTTTCGTAATACGAGGCATTCACAGATACCCTGTTCCTTAACCAGGAACTTTTTACTCCCAGGTCGATTTCCCTGGTATTTTCATGTTTCAGGTGGTGATTGGCCAGTTGAAGAACCCCAGGATCATAAGTCGGTGTGCTTCCGAACGAATAGGGAACATCTTCATACAAATCGTTGGACAGGCCGTTCAGCGGGTAATTGCCGCTGATCCCCCAGTTCAGGTAGAGGTTCATTTCATTGATCCACCAGTGTTTTCTCAATGGTTTTTCCCTGGCAATGTCCCAACTCACGGAAACAGAAGGGAAAAAACTGTAATAGTTGGTATACAAACCTTCTTTAACCTGGCTGATATTGGCGATGACGGACAGGAAATAGGCTTTCCGGAAATTGTAGCTGAAATGACCGATATACGAGCTCATATTCCTGAGCACAGACCCTTTCGGGCCGTAAGCAGCCATGGAATTCTTCAGTGAATAATGTTCGGGAATGGTTCCTTCCAGGGAGTCCACATTCCACCACAGGTTATCTTTATAAAAGCGATGGGCCAGGACTACTCCGAATTCATGTTTTTTAATTCTGTTGGAATAAGAAAGATTGACCTGGTGATTGAAAAGAATAACATCTTCCTCGCTTTTTAAAATGATGTATTCCCTTCCTGCATAAGAACCATAATCCGTATAATAATCATGGGTAAATGCGGCATTATACAGGGAATGATGCAACATAAAAGATTCCATGATATCCATGTGGAAATGATCATTGATCCGTAAACCGGCCAGTGCGTTCAGTGTATGAGTATTAATGGCCAGTTTGTGACGGTTGTTGTCAATAATGGATTGCGGCAATTCCGGATTGGATAAGCTTCGGTAATATGAATAATATGTTCTTGAAAAAGGCCGGCCATATTCATTGTACAACAGTGAATCAGGGGTGCATTCCAGGCAGGGAGCCTTGTTGATCCCTTCAAAGATCAGACGGTTTCCCTTGTATTCATCCTGGTTGTTCTTATTTGTTTGCCGGCTGCCCCTGTAACCAATGTCAATGGCCAGTTTTTTCCAGAACAGACGGCCTAGACGTGCGGAAAGTGTATAGCGGTCGTATTGTGAACCCGGCAGAATCCCTTCGTGATCAAAATAATTCCCTGAAAGGTAATAGTTTAACAATCCCTGTTTGCCGGAAGCCGAAAGCTGGTATTCCATCAGAGAACCTGATGAAAATATTTCTTTCTGCCAGTCCTTGTTGCACAAAGAATCTGATTTTTGGGGATAATGATTTCTTATTCCTGCACCCAGAATCGAAAGAGCTGAGTCAAAGGAAGTCAAAAGATCATCAGAATTCATCATATCGTAATGTTTCGGTTGCCACTGGTAGCCAAAGCGGGTCCTGAAATTGATCTGATTCTCCCCGCCCTTTCTGGTATCTATCAGAATTACCCCGTTTCCTCCCTGGAACCCGTAAAGGGAGGCTGATGAAGCATCCCTTAATACGGTAACATTATCGATATCATGTATATTCAGGTCGGCAATTCCCAGGCTTGACAGATTGACAATGGGCACCGGTACACCGTCCACCACGTACAACGGCTCGGCCGAAGAAAAGAAGGAATTTTGTCCCCGGATACGGATCTTCTGGTGGTCGCCGGGCGCTCCCGATGTTTTGGTGGCCCATACCCCGGCCAGACGGGCATGGAGGATGTCGGAAGCGTTATTGACACTTTGTTTTTCGATGATCCCGGCGCCAATGGTCGGGATCTCCCTTCCGTATTCCATGTTGCCGAAGAATTTTCGCTGGGCCGTGATCTGCACTTCTTCAATGGCCGTTTCGGTGGGCCTTAGAACAATGTTCAGGGTGCGGTCTGCATTTGCCGTTAATGAGATCTCTTTTGTATCATATCCCAGGTAACTGAATACCAGTACGTGTTCTCCGGCAGGTACCTGCAGGGTGTATTTTCCGTTTGCATCGGAAACTGTGCCGGTATTACTATCCTCCAGATAAATATTCACGCCGATCAGGGTCTCTCCGGCAGCGCTGTCGGAGACCGTGCCCT
>JASFVU010000245.1:0-5279 GCA_050049665.1 Bacteroidales bacterium
TCAGTCGTAAAACAGCAATTAATTTACAGAATAGATGGCGTTAATATTAATAATTCCTTAATGTTTTATAAACATTAGCACCCGGAATACCTGATAAATGACCGCTGTCATTAGTAGAACAGACATAAAATATGTATTGTTTTGTTTCCTATTGAAAATTACAATTATCCGTATAAAAAATACATGACAATTGATAGGGATACAAGGGTTTAGTTGTTTTTGAAGTTACGGATCCCTTCATTTAAAAACCGGATGAACGGCTCCACTTCGGGACTGTAAGTATAGTATTTTTCAGTTGTCAGAATTTTACCGTCGGGATCAACGACAGCATACAGAGGCAAAGCATTTGAACCAAATTTGGATACCTGCAGGTCATTGAATTTTTTACCGATTGTCTTTTTCACTTTTCCATCAAGATCAGAAGTCACCCATTCGGATTCGGGCAGTTTTGTCCTGTCATCAGTATAAAGCGCCGCAATAACAAAATCATTTCTGAGTTTTTCCAGTACTCTGCTGTCGGACCATACTTCGGCATACATTTTTTTGCAGTTTTTGCAACTGTGACCTGCAAAATCCAGGAGGACCGGTTTATTCAGCTGTTTTGCACAGGCCAGTGCTTCTTCATAATCGAAATACCCGACCAGTTGATGAGGTAAGTGGAGAAAGTCGGAGTATCTGGGTGAATCATTGCATACATTTCCTTTTGTTTCTCCGGTGAGATTATTATCTCCGGGCATGTCCGGCAGGGCAAATCTGTTTTCATCCGGTGCAGGAAGAAACGGGGAAATCGTTTTCAATGGAGCACCAAACAATCCCGGGATAAGATAAACAGCAAAGCTGAAAGCAACAATGGCAAGCAGAAGCCTTGGCACGGATATGTATTTCACTTCGCTGTCATGTGAGAATTTTATAAATCCTAGCAGGTATATTCCAAGGAGGAGAAAGATCACGATCAGGACGGAGAGAATAACATCACGTGTAATGAAATCCAGGCCCAGGTTGGTCACAAAAATGAGTGAAAAGGCCAGTAATATAAAGGCAAAAAATACTTTTACCGAATTCAGCCATCCTCCCGATTTTGGGAGGCTCTTCATGAATCCCGGAAAGATCGCCAGGAGGGTAAAGGGCAATGCGAATGATATTGAGAACCCCAGCATGCCCACAACAGGCCTGAGTACCTCCCCCTGAAGGGCACTGCCAAGCACCACCCCCACGATCGGACCGGTACAAGAGAAACTGATTACTACCGTTGCAAGGGCCATGAAGAAGGGACCCAGAAAGCCACCTTTGTCGGCCTGATTATCGATCTTGTTTGACAGGCTTCCGGGAAGTGTGATCTCGAACATACCAAAGAAGGAAAAGGCCAGTACAAGGAAGATCAGAAAAAAGATCAGGTTTGGCAGCCAGTGAGAGGATACTAACCTTACCAGATCAACCTTTGTCAATCCGACAATAAAGCCCACAAGCGTATAAATAAAGACAATGGATAAACCGAAAAACAAACCGTTGAAAATAGCTTTTGCCTTACCCGTGTCTCGCATAAAGAACGAAACCGTAAGAGGGATTATCGGGTACACACAGGGTGTCAGAAGGGCTCCGAATCCGGCAAGAAGAGCAATGAAAAAGAGTCTAAGCAGTGAGTCCCGGGTCCCTTTACCTTCTCCTGTTTCTTCCACAGGCTGATCCATAACGACGGTTCCTTCCTGAAAGGTATCATCCGTACTGTCAACACCGGTGGTGTCAATAACAAGATCTTCCTTATCAGCCTGGGTTGTTTTTTTTTCAGGTCCTTTTTCGGGCTGGCCTGTTGGTGCATCTTTACCGGCAAGCTGAAATGAAAAGTCGGCCTCTTTCGGAGGCAGGCATTTGGTGTCGTCACAAGCCATGAATTCGACAAAACCATCTACCTGCACAGGTCCTGCCGACTGAACACGTATTTTTTGCTTAAACAGCGCCTTTTTATCAAACAACTCAACATCTATTTCAAAGGTAGGGTCGAATTTTACCTCAGGATTTTTATCAGGTTTCACTTTTCCCAGAAATTCCACATCGGGTACCTCATTAAAATGAAATGAGGTGGCAATTGGTCCGCCTTCAGGTATGGTCAATCCATACATGTGCCACCCGTCGTCAATAGAAGCCTCAAACAGCAATTCGTATGTGTTTTCTGATAGTTGTTCTGAGGAAAAATGCCATTTAACCGGGTTATAAACCTGGGCCTGACTGCAAGTTAATAATGCAAGTGAAAGAAAGGATATCAAAAGGAGCTTTTTCATAACAGCTTTTATTTTCAAAGTTATAAAAAACAGGAAGCTTTAATATATCTACAAATATAGATACCTTACTATTTTTCCATGCAATAACTTATGATTTTGTCGTATCAGGTAAGCATACCTTACAAATAAGCTGTTCTTATCCGAGTAAGATAAAGATCAGACATTGATCTTATTTTCCTGTCCATCAAAAAAATGGAATTGCAGAAAGTCATAAGAACTCACGGCAACCAATCTGATCTTACATTTATATCTTTTTTGCCAGGAACGTTTTGGTGATTTGAAGAATCCTTGTTCGATAAATGCAGCAACATAGGGATGAACTTTGAGAATCACCTGCTTTGGTTTTTTCACTTCCATAATTTCCGCAAGTGTGTTTTCAATGCGCTCGACAAGCAGGATGCTTGGTGAAATTTCACCCGTGCCTGCGCAGGTCGGACAGGTTTCACGTGTGTTAATCTCCATTTCCGGTCTTACCCGTTGCCGGGTTATTTGCATTAATCCGAATTTACTCAGAGGCAAAATACTGTGTTTTGTACGGTCTGCTTCCATGACTTTTCTCATTCGCTCAAACACCTTATTTTTATTTTCCTGTGAGTGCATATCAATGAAATCGATGACAATTATGCCTCCCATATCACGAAGTCTCAGTTGCCTGGCGATTTCATCCACGGCAGCAAGATTCACTTCCATTGCATTTGTTTCCTGGTTATCGACCGATTTTGATCTGTTCCCGCTGTTTACATCGATTACATGAAGGGCCTCGGTATGCTCAATGATCAGGTATGCTCCGCTTTTAAATGATACTGTTTTACCAAAGGACCCCTTAATCTGCTTTTCGATGCCAAATTTTTCGAATATGGGAGTAGTTCCTTTGTATCGTTTTACGATATTTTCTTTTTCGGGAGCAATGGTGCTGATGTATTCCTTAATTTCCCTTGAGAAATTCTCGTCATTTACATAAATGTTGTTGAATGATACGTTCAGCATATCACGCAGAATAGCTGTCGTTCTGTTAACTTCGCTTATGATCAGTGACGGAGGGGAGGCCCCTCGGATCTTTCCAAATGCCGATTCCCATTTTTTCACCAGACCTCTTAATTCCGAGTCGAGTACTTTTACCATTTTATTTTCGGCTACAGTGCGCACTATAACACCGTAATTATTAGGGCGTATGCTTTTCAGGAGTGTTCTCAGCCTCTTTTTTTCCTCGTCTGATGTGATCTTTTGGGATACAGATACTTTGTCGTTAAAGGGAATTAGCACCGAATTTCTTCCCGCCAGGGCTATTTCGGATGTTAAACGGGGACCTTTGGTCGAAATGGGTTCCTTTGCGATTTGTACCAGGATCAGCTGTCCGTTTCTTAATACATCAGCGATTTTTCCATTTTTGTCAATGTCCTTTTCACGCCTCATCTTCTGCATGGAGATGTTCCTGTTTTTCGGAGAAAGTGATAGGTCAAGGAATTTTTGCAGTGATCTGAATTGTGGTCCTAAGTCAAGGTAATGAAGAAAGGCATCTTTCTGGTAGCCGACATCAACAAATGCCGCATTTAAACCGGGCATGATCTTGCGTACTTTACCCAGATAAATATCTCCTACAGAAAATTTCGGATTACTTTTTTCCTTACTTAACTCAACAAGTTTCTTCTTCTCTAATAAAGCAATGTCAATTTCTTTGGAAGTAACATTGATAATAAGTTCTATGCTCACAACTTCTATAGCTATTTAGAAGAACAAAAAGTAGTTGTATGGCTAAATAAGAAATGATAGACCTAAAGCCAGATGACTTTAGGTCTTTGAGATTAAAAAATATTATGATTTACTATTTCTTCTTCTTATGTCTGTTTTTACGCAATCTTTTTTTACGCTTGTGAGTGGACATCTTATGTCTTTTTCTCTTCTTCCCGCTTGGCATAATAAATGAATTAAATTTCTTCTAATTTATTTGATGTTTGATTTCACCTTGTTCACAAACGTTTTTGCAGGTTTGAATGCCGGAATGAAATGTTCCGGAATGATAATGGTAGTATTCTTGGAAATATTACGAGCAGTTTTCTGGGCTCTTTTTTTCACAATAAAACTCCCAAAACCTCTTAAATAGACATTCTTTTCTTTTGTAAGAGATTCTTTTACCACTTCCATAAAGGCTTCTACCGTTTTTTGAACAGTAATTTTTTCGATTCCGGTGTCTTTTGAAATTTCGTTTACAATATCTGCCTTAGTCATTTTTTAAAAGCTTTAAATATCAATTAATTACATTAGTATTTTTCCGAAGGAGTTGCAAATATATATTTTTTATCCCGATATACGAAACACAACAATATTAAATTTGTTATTTAGTTCAAATTTATATAACTCCCTTATTAAATGAATGTTTCCCAATCTGCAGGAAAATGGTACGACAAAAATAAGCGGATTCTTCCCTGGCGGGAAGAAAAAGATCCTTATTGCATCTGGGTGTCGGAAATTATTTTGCAACAAACTAGAATGCAGCAGGGAATTCAATATTACCATAAATTCATTGGACGATTTCCTGATTTTTTCAGTCTGGCCGTCGCCCCTGTGGAAGATGTATTGAAAGTCTGGCAGGGTTTGGGCTATTACTCAAGGGCAAGAAATATGCACAGAACGGCAATCATTGTTACAGACAAGTATAAAGGGGTACTGCCCTCGGAAGTCAATGTACTGAAGCAGCTTCCGGGTATAGGGGATTATTCGGCGGCTGCTATTGCCTCCCTGGCATTTGATGTTCCTGCTGCCTGTGTTGACGGCAATGTTTATCGGTTACTTTCAAGGTATTTCGGGATTGAAACACCCATTGATTCGGTTGAGGGAAAGAAAGAATTCAATAAGGTTGCCGGTGAAATACTGGACACGGATAATCCGGGCAGACACAACCAGTCGATGATAGAACTGGGGGCACTGATCTGTTTACCCAATCATCCGTTGTGCGATGAATGTCCGTTAGGAAGTACATGTTACGCGGTAAAACACAACAGCATC
>JASFVU010000089.1:0-8122 GCA_050049665.1 Bacteroidales bacterium
TTGATTGTATTTTAGGCTAAAAATATCAGGCTTCAAATTACCCTGCTAATCACTCGCAGGTCTCCTGTCAGTCATTTGTGACTCATTTGAAGTGGTTAATATAATTTCAGATGGATATAAATATGAAAGATGCTCTTGCACAATGCAAAAGCGACCTTATTTCAAAGTATGCCGGCAGTAATCGTTACGTATTAAAACACTCTGATTACCTGACATTAGGGGAAGAAATATTCAGCGAATCAAAAATATCATTAAGCCTGTCAACTCTGAGCAGATTTTTCAGGGGGGATTATGACCGGCTTCCAAAAATATCAACCCTTAATGCATTTGCTGTTTACCTGGGTTATGCAAATTGGAAAGAATACTACAAGAACATTACATTAAATGAAAAAAATCAGATCCATTCCAATTTTGTCAGAGATAAATTCTCTGCCAAACTGATTTTAATATCTGCAGGTATATTAATTTTAATTGCTATTGGTTTTGTTATTTATAAAAAAGCATATCATGCTGATAAGGATTTAAGTAAAGTTGAATTTTATTATGATGCATATGATTCAACTGAAATTCCTTCAACAATTTCTTTTCATTATGACATTAAAGGTTTCGAATTCGATTCTGCCACATTCCATCCCCTTGGTTTTTTAGATAAACGAATGGACGATATTCGCTTACTAAATCCTGAAGACTCCATAAATACATATACATATTTTTACCCCGGATGCTATTATCCGAAACTGGTTATCGATGGAGAAATAATCAAAGAGAGAAGAATAAATTTTATTACAAACACCTGGCTGGCAAGTATCGCACAGATAAAGCCTTTTTATATAAAGTACATTTATGATGAAGAAATATTTAAAAACGGCAAGCTTGCTTTTTCACCCGGAATACTGGAGAATGCCGGTTTTGCTGTATCCGATGCAGAACAAACATGGTATCATCTGTTTAAAGATTTTAATAATATTGTCGGAGATAGTATGCAATTTGAGACCAGAATTAAGAATAATCTTCTGGAAAGATCCCCTGAAAGCGGGAGAGTGATGATAAACCTGTTCTTTGAAAGTGAAAATATCCACTTATTCCTTAATGATGAAAAGTCTTCGTTTAATGAAGTGGGTATGTGGATCGTTGAAAAATATCATTCATCCAAAAAGGAAGATCTTCCATTTCTTTACATGAATATTGCAGACTGGAATAAAGTGAAATGCAAAACCCATGAAAAGCAATTTGAATTATACACGAACGATTCTCTTGTTTTTCAAACAAGTTTCAGTAAAAATATTGGCGGGCTAATGGGAGTCAGCTTAATTTTTAACGGACTTGGAGAAGTTGATTATGTAAGATTCAATGATAATGATAATAATCTGCTGTATAACGACGAATTCAACTGATCTTTGAATGTATCCCCCGGACTTTTCCCGGTCACGATATATCGTGACCCTACAGGATCTTTTACGAAGCACCCCGGAGGGGTGCAATATTGGTAGCAGATAAACAGTTTTAGAAAAAGCGTTTCATCTGCCAATACAAATCAGGGATTTAACTCTCCATGAAACGCAAAGCAACAGGTTGATATATTCATTATTTTTAGTTTTGGTTTTTGAGTACACACCCCAATCCCCTCTCATCTCACTTTCTCCTGAATATAAATACTACTTGTAAATATCGGAATAAACAGGATTGCAGCCTTAACCGGCGGGGCTAATCCGGATAAATCGCCCGAAACTTCCCAGTAATCCCAATCTTCCGAGGTATAGGTTTTTATTTTAGCGGTAACATCTCCTGAAACCTCCCAATAATCCCAATTCTCAGAAGTATACGTTTTGACCTTAATGGCGGTTCCGCTTCCTGTAATTTCCCAGTGATCCCAATCTTCGGAAGTATACGTCCTTATTTTAATTTTTCCTCCGTCGACTTCCCAGTAATCCCAGTTTTCGGAAGTGTAAGTTTTGATCTTTCCGGACTGACCATCCAGAGTATATTCCCAATGATCCCAGTCTCCGGAAGTATAAGTTCGTATTTTTCCACCATTAACTTCCCAATAGTCCCATTTTTCGGAAGTATAGGTTTTAATCTTTTCAGACTGACCAAAAGACAAATTACAGCCGGATAAGATTAACACGGAGCACAAAACAGGCATCAGTTTTACATTCATTTTTCTATTTTTAATTAATAACACTATGAACTACCCCGCCATGCTTCTCCTTCATAGTTTTACTGCGGAGAAGGAGCTCCGTCGCACGCTGTCGCTGAAGCTTTGGCGCAAGCGACAAGCAGCAGGGGAATAAGACCCTGTCAGATCCCGATTGCTTTGCATCGGGATCAGTGCACTCTTTCGTCTTTTGCGGGACAGATTGTTTCTGAAATTTGAGTTTCACTGAATAACTTTACTTATTGCTTAGTGTTGTTAAAAACGAATACTGATAGTCCATTTGAATTATCTCCAGATATTCTTCCACACTTCCACCCCGCAAGCATGTTTCAATAATTCGTTTTCCTGTCGGATGTAGTCCGGGAGAAAGATATTTTTGCAATTCCGACCTGAAGAATTCGTAAAGTTTTTCACCACCTGCATCATAACCAGTTGTTTCAACCTCAACTTGTTTGTAAACCTTAAGGAAGCGAGAAGGTATTTTCGCTCCTTCTATTGTAAGATAATTAAGTTCAAAACCTAATAATGGGCAACGTGCATATTGATATTGGTCGCTTCGGAGCTTCGCATTACCTCTTCGGGTAAGGTATTCACGCATTAACAACTGGGGTTTAAACCCAACTTTCCACACTCCAATATGCTGATTTGGCACTAAGGTATAACGGGTTCGGGGAGTTTGAATAATTTGTTCGAGCATCATGTTCGCATGCCTAACCATTTTCCCTGTTGCAAATGGCCAGTATGAACCAACCCCTTCGCTTCCCATTCCGCCACCTTCAACAATACTAGGATTTGCGTAGCCACGAGGCGAAACAAGTCGCCATAACCATGCAAGAGCCGGGGGCAGGATATGGAATAAACCAACAATGCCATATGTCGGATTTTCTTTTGAACACTGAGGGGTTCTTACCCCAAAACTTCTGACGTCTATGGTAACTGAGTTGCTAACTATATTCGGCACAATATTCCTTGGTACAATAACCCGTGGATTCGGACATAGTTTGCCAGGACTATCTTCGGTATGGTCCCAAATAAGTGCAGTACAATCCGGATTTGATTTTATATTTAAAAATAACAGAGGTTCTTTTGGCTTAATAGTCAATTTTTCAAGAAATGGGTCATCGCCATAATCGGTAATCCCATCAACTCTGATAAACCAGGCATTTTCTGCATCCAATACAGTTAGTTTTCCATTGTTTTTTTGGATTGACGGATGACATAAAGCCATATCATCGGTAACAGGATTAAATGAACAAAAAATCGGGAGGTTTATTAACCTTTTTTCTCCTGTTATAGTATTTGTTCCGATTAAAACCTGACCATTTTCTTCTTTTACAATATTTTGAAGCATTTCACTTTTACCTCCACCACTTGCACCTTCATGCATGAAAGTTGTAATATTGTCGTACGGACTTACGACCTGCACCGTGGAACAATGAGCAGTAATCCAGCCTTCAGTTTCTCCTTTCGTTAAAAGTGCCCCATACAGTCCTTTCTTTGCACTTGGCCCCGGATACAAATTGTATGAAAATATTTCGTGTAATCTTTCTGAGCGTTTGTGGACAACTATTTGTTTGCCGTTAAAATGTGTATGCCTGAAAGTTGGGGCAACATATATTGCCGAGTCTACAGAAAACTCTTCAGACAGTTCTTCTACGGGAATAATTTGTTGAAGCATTGCAAGTCCCATAGCAAAAAAACCTGCATTTGCCGGAACAATAGCAATACCTCCGGAACCGATATTATTTCTTCCTGCAAAATAGAAAAAAACTGCTAAATCCCGAGATTGCAGCCAACTGATTGTGTCTTTTCTAAGTTTGTCAAATTTATAACCAAACTTTTCGCTGAACAAGTCCTTATCAGTTGGTAAATCATCACCAATAAGCATTGTATCAGGGTCTCTACGTCGCATGTAGGCCTCAGTATAATTAGCTGAAATCCCATTTGATACCCTGTGAATAATTGCTTCTGTAATATTTTCATTATCAGGAAGAGTATATTTAACTTCGAAATTGTTGCTGTTTTCTCCACCTACCGCGGCAACAGATAATTGTCTAACAGTATCAAAAACCTTAAATGATTTACAACCACTAAGAATAACAGTAGCATTCTCGGGCAATCCAATTTTCTTTTTTTCCAGAATTTTAAATAAACTACTCATGTGTTAAATCAATTCATTGTTGATAAAATATATTTTGAAGCATCTGACAGATTTTTACAAATCTTCAGATTAAATAATAATTCGCGCTTATACTTGTTCCCGTGTGCACTTAATAAATAAACCGGAATCACCCCTGCTTTTATTCCGCACTCTACATCCGAAAGATGGTCGCCTATAATATATGATTTAGATAATTCAACATTGTATAATTGTGCAGCTTTATTACCTCTATCCTTAAGTGAATATGAAATAATGACTAACAAAAATCCTATCGTTATTATTATTTTTTGCATTATGCCCGGATTTATTGCTGGCAACTTAAAAGGATTCTCTGTACAGTTTTCATATGAAATCCTGATTCAAAGATAAGAAATTGATTAATTGATGCTGGTCATGTTGTACGGATTGCGTGAAATTGGACATAAAATTAAGTTGAATAAAACCATATGGGCATTTTATTCTAACATCTCATTTCTATTTCATTTTATTTCAGATTAATGGGTATCTTTCCTCCTGCTAATTTCAGTGGTAAGCACTATGCCTTTACTATTTCCAAAATCAAAAACCAATGGATGCGATTTATCACCAAATTCAACATTTAATTCAGGAACTCCACCTGTTATAAAGGTGAAATTAAAAAGGTTTGTATCTGACAGTTTAAATTATCTATCCATTTTTTTTGGATAATATGACTCACCATTTATAAGTTTGAATTGCGGAGATTCATTTTCCTTTTTACATGAGATTATAGTTGCCGGAATGAGAAAGGCAATTAATCCGGTGAAAAATACTACATTCCGCAACAATTTCAAATTGAGTCTTAGGATAAGTGTATCAAATACGCAACAATCCCGTATCTTTATGGTCTTTATTTCCTGATACCGGACGACATTGATTCTGCCGGACCGGCAGAGAATCCGGTATCGAGTTTTCAAACAGTACGAATACCGGGTTATGAAGGATCATTACCGTATAAAAAATTTGACTGTAATTCTCCTGATGCTGCTGAGCAATATCAGTTTTGGTCAGGACTTCACTACCGGAAAAAACAGAATAATATCCGTCAGGGTCTACTCGGGAATAAGCCATTCGGTTGTCAGGCATGATTATTATGGTCCGGACAGGTACACGGGTGAATTGTTACCTTTCGCAATTGAGTTGGAAAAGCTTACCAATACCAGATCCTGGAAATTATATTCGGGATTGGGTATCGGAGAGGTTAAGACAGATTATACCGAATCCGATATCCGGAACTACAACATCGGGTTCGATCTGTCCTGGTCTTTGTTTCACTTCAGGATCTTTAACCGGGATTCAAGGCTATTTCTGGGGCCGTCTGTTTACATATTTACACATACAAGAAACCAGGAAACCCTGGAAGTAACCGATCACAATGTAATTCTGGGAATGCTGGCCATGGGGCCGAATTTAGGGGTCAGTGGCAAAATAGCAAACCGGCTGGATTATTCGGTTTCGGGAAAGATCAATATGATCTCCTATGGCGGTCAGAATAAGGATTCCCATGGTTTTCTGAGTCCCGCAGATGCGCTTTACTATACTTACAACATGTTGCTCGGCTGGCAGATAAAAAAGAGAACAGGTCTGAGTATACAATACCAGTTCGCATACTGCAACATGAATAAATGGGACGAATTCATTCTGGGGTCCGACAGCATTTTACTGGGGATTACTTTTAAACTGTAACGATGAAAAAGATAGCAATACATTGGCTTTGTTTCTTCATGTTATTTTTTGTTCTGTCCTGTTCTGAATTTCTTATTGATGATCCGGTCGACGGAGATATACGTACAAAAGACTTTGAAAATGCATGGGCAATTGTTGACGAATGGTATCCTTACTTCGAATATAAGAAGATAAACTGGGACAGCTTATATACGGTATATTCCCCGCTGGTACAGGCTTCCCATTCCGATGAATATTTATTGATCATTAACCGGATGCTACTGGAACTCAGGGATGGTCATGTGGCAACCATCCTGAAAAACGGTCAGTATTTACCTGTCTACCGTACCCCGCGACAGATAAAAGATCAGAACAGTTTTGACGTTGCAGTAACAGAGACCTATTTAACAACCGAACTGTATTCAATAGAAGACGGCAGAATTCAATATGGCCTGATAGGAAACCTCGGGTATCTGAGAGTCTCTACTCTAATAAATGGCGACTGGATATCAGGGATCAAAGACGTATTCGACTGGCTGAACGATACCGAAGGTCTGATCCTTGACGTAAGACACAACTGCGGAGGCAGCACATCTGTCGCACAGCAAATAGTTGAAAAGTGTATACAGAACCCATTGGTCACACCAGGATGGACCGAAAAAGATATTTTCCATAACGGGCCCGTAATTGAGCCCGATTTAAATACAAATTATACAAACCCCATTGTGATCCTGGCTAACGGTAATGTGTTTAGTTCAGGTGAACATCTTGTTATGTGGATGCAGCACATTGACCATGTTACCTTCATTGGAGATACTACCGCCGGAGCTTCGGGCAATCCGCTGAATTTCACCCTTCCCAGCGGCAATGAAATAAAAGTATCGACAAGGTGTTTTTACCGGTATGACGGAACTCCGATCGAATGGAACGGAATTGTTCCGGATCACCTGGTTCAGCAGACCGAAACCGATATTCAGGATGGCCGGGACAGACAACTGGAATATTCTATAGAATATTTATCTGACAGGTGAATTGTGTATCATTCTGAATTTAATTTTCTGCGGAACCGGCCCCTGGCTTCAGAGGTAAGGATCCATCCGATGAAGCTGTCAACCCGCAGGATAAAAGAACGAAACTGTTGGCTTGCAGAGTAAGCTAATGCAGGTTGTCTTGCGTTTCATACAAAGTTGACTCGAAGAAGAAAAAGGAAGATAAACTATTCTAACACGTAACATGAAACATTCCAACAACTTTGCCTGATTCCTTATTCCATGCTTTCACTGCCTCTGGTGTTGGTAAAATCTTCGTCTTACATTTTTTTCCCCTGAAAAAGTCCCTTGCTTCTTCAGATAATTCCAGGACACCATATTGTCCGTTACCAATAATAACCAGCTCTGCCTCTTCATTCATAATATATCCGGCTTCTTTCAGCGACACCTTGTGTGATGTCCCGTATATTTCTTTGGAAAGCTTCTTTTTTCTCTTGTTTACTTCACCTTTCAGGTTAATTACCACATCATGTTCATATGTCTTTCCTGCAACGGTTATTGAACCAAATGACGTATCTTCTATAAAAGGTTTCACAGTTTTTCTGTTTCGGGAATTGCACAACAAAATTACAAAATAATTTCTCCGTGTTCCGTTCTCAAACACTTGAAAAGTTAGGGATAAGTATTACAAATATCATGTTGAGAAGCAAAAAATTATTGTAACTTTTGCCATCTACAAAAGATCAGAATTATGCCTCAGTTTAAAAAAGAAGAAGCACTTAAATACCACTCAACAGGACGCCCGGGTAAGATAGAAGTCATTCCGACAAAACCATACAGCACCCAGTACGATTTATCTCTTGCATATTCTCCCGGAGTAGCAGAACCATGCAGGGAAATAGAAACAACCCCGGAAGACGTTTACAAATATACCGCAAAAAGCAACCTGGTCGCTGTCATATCAAACGGTACCGCTGTGCTTGGCCTGGGAGACATAGGCGCTCTTGCGGGAAAACCGGTTATGGAAGGAAAAGGTTTGTTGTTTAAGGTATTTGCCGATGTGGATGTGTTTGATATTGAGGTGGACCAGAAAAATGTCGATGATTTTGTAAAAACCGTCAAAGCCATCTCACC
>JASFVU010000090.1:0-8090 GCA_050049665.1 Bacteroidales bacterium
GTTAATACTATTCTCATCTTGTGTCACTTTCATGATTTTTAAAGTATTTAATGAGTAGATTAGAGCTTAATTTTTTTATTGGACAGTTGTTTATTAAAAACTAGTCTGACAAGTACAATAATTCCTGCTACTGCAAGAAGTATGTGCACAGGGCCTGAGGCATGCAGCCCCCAGAAAATTATTCCCCAAATCACAAGTAGTAACCCGGCAATGATGTAAAGTAAATTTTTCATTATCGTAATTTTTTATTTGTTAATCCTGATTAAAAAAACCGGCTATTGAGTTGCCCAGTTCATCCAGGTCTTTTCTGAATTCATGCTGTTTTTCATCCCAATTATCAAGTTGTTTATTTTTGTAATCGGTAATTATGTTTTTCAGGTCGTTGTTTTTCTTTTCCAGTTCTGCCAGTTTCTTCTCGTACTTAGCTTTTTCTGTTTTTTTCTCTTCATTAATTTTAATTTTTAAACTGGCAATATCTTTTTCATAAGCATTAATCCTGTTTTCAGATTCTGTAATGAATTTTTGGTATGCAGTAGTAGTGTCTTGTTGAACGCGTAGCAGATTATCCTGAGCTTCCTGCACTTTGTCACTGGCTTTTTTTTCCTTATCAGCTTGAGACTGGCAGCTGGCTATTATTCCACCAATAATTGCAAAGGCGAATAATAGAATCTTGATTGAATTTCTCATTTCTTTTTAAATTTAATTTATGGATACATTTCCACGATATAAAGGTAAGTCTAACCAAAGCGGGAACTATTACACAACTATGAGAATAAGTTACATCATTCACACATTGCGTGGGGAGGTGTAGTTTCAGTTGCAGTATATGAGTAGCAGCCAAATTACCGCCTACTGCTACTACCTACTGCCACTACTATTTGGAGTTTTTTAATTCGTTGAGTAGTTCTTTTAGATTGACGGAGGCATATGTAGAGGAATAATCCGACATAGCATAAGGTACTATTAAATCCTCATTATGAACCATTGAACCACAAGAGTACACCACGTTAGGCACATAGCCCTCTCTCTCCTCAGCATTTGGGATTAAAAGCGGGGTTTTAGATCTTCCTATTTCCTTTTCAGGATTATCGATATCGAACAATGCTGCCCCTAAAACATACTCGCGCATTGGACCAACACCATGTGTTATAATCAACCAGCCATCTTCGGTTTCTATGGGTGATCCGCAGTTGCCAATTTGAATAAGTTCCCAGGAATATTTTGGTTGTTGCAATAGTTTTGCTTCTCGCCAAACAGTAATATTATCAGAAAAGGTAATATAATTATTAAAACCGTCTAAACGACAAAGCATTGCGTATTTCCCATTTACCTTTCTTGGGAATAATGCCATTCCTTTATTCTGAGCTATTTCACCATGAAGTGGCATTACCTTAAAGTGATAAAAATCTTCTGTCTCCAGCAATTTGGGCAAAATAGTTGCTCCATCATAGGCTGTATAGGTAGCATAATATTTTGTTATGTTGTCTTCATCAGTGAATTTCACAAAGCGGGCATCTTCAACACCATTCTTTTCGTTAGCTGAAACAGGAAAAATTACCCTCTCAGAAATATTGGTATCTAAAGAAAATTGAAGTTCGTAATGTGAAGAAGCAAGCCAAATGATCTGGTTAAAAAGGTATTCTTTGTCTGAAGCCAAATGAACTGCTTTTCTTGATTCTTCAATACATTTACGAAGTTCACCATAAGTAAATTTATCTTTTAGTTTATCCAGTATTAATTCCGGAGGAGTAATACTATGGACTTCCCGCATTTCATCCAGTTTATGAGTAAACGACTTTTTATCGTAAGTATGACGGCGGATATGTTCAGCCTCCTCCAGCATATTGCCGATAGGTTCAATGGTTAGTTTATTATTTTTATCGAGTATACCCGTCCTGAAAACAATAGAAGAAATATGTCCCTCACCAGTAGCTCTGAAGCTAATGATTACTCTTTTGGAGCCGGGGCTTATTTCTGTTTGATCAGGATGTTCAACTATTGAAGGATTAAAAAATGCTGCCGATTCAATAGAATATTCCATTGTAAAATAGGATCCGATGAGAATTTTTTTGGAATAATCAATTGCATCCGGCTTCGTATTCAAATGTGAAAGTAAATGTGCAATTCTGTCAAAATGTTTCTTAAATATTTTGGAAATATTTCTGTGGCGCATTGAATAATCCCTAAGAGTCTGTTTTAGTGCATATAGAGCATCACCTTCAGACATTTCCAAAACAAAGCGAATAGTATTAATAGCTCTTTTGTCACCAGTAAAAAGAAAACGGGCAATTACCCTGCTGGGATCTGGAAAGAATGTTACATTTTTTCTATTTACGGTAACTTGCATGGTATTTTAAATTTTCATAAAGGTAATCGCATAAATTAAATAACTGCTTAAATTTCAACTTAGCTTAAGTAAATCAAAACATCATTAAGGCCTAAAATTTTATTGCGTAGCAACCACCGATACTGATATTCAAGCCAAATTGGCAAGATTAGCAATTACCGCTGACTCATTAACAGCAACAAAAACTTTGATTACAGAGTTAGAAGCAACTATAGCAAAATACTTAAAAGAAGTTGGTGAATCACAAGATGCAACAAAAGCTAAAGATGCCGCATTCGCAAAGATGGATGATTGGATGAGCGAGTTCTACGCAGTTGCACGGATAGGATTGGAAGATAATCCACAGCTTTTAGAAGCATTAGGAAAGAAAGTTAAATGATAACAGGGAAAGCCCACCCTATTTGTAAGCACATTGGCGAGTCACACGAGCTGCGCTCAGACCAAAACTTACCAAAGAGCATACAAAGCCAGCCCAAAGTACCGCCTTTAAGGGCGGTTTGGGATTTCCCCGCCCACAAAAAACAAAATAAATTCGTGCTCCGTATCAAGGTCAGTGCAGATTGATTAAAAATTATATTAGTTTTATGAAAAATAAGTAACGGATTGACAATGAATGAACACCAGCATACAATCGAGTAGGCTGCCCAACTAGCAAACGCTAGCTGGGAGAACCTCTCACACCACCGTACGTACGGATCTCGTATACGGCGGTTCGTTACATATCAGTATAACCGCTCTTTTCACCGGCAATACCCGTGTTCTCTTTTGCAAGTGGATAGCAAACTTTTACGTTTAAGCTTCCAGTATGCATTGGAACAATGTAACGTTCAGCCCTTCATTGCTTCGTGAGACCTCTGTGTTAGTCACAGCTCGTATCCACAATTACTATGGCATCTGCTGACTTCTTGGTGTATAGAAATACCGAATCTAATCCAAGACCTCCCCCGGTAAGAGCATTATCCTTTAGTCAATCCCTGCCACATCTACTAACTATAGTTGTTGGTTGCAGGCGTTGGTATGTTGTGTTACCTAACCCACTATAATTAGCCTCAGTATGTGGTTCCTGTTCGTCAGTACCGACTTTTGCAGTCCCGCTTCCTTCAGTGAAGGGATCACTCCCAACCACCTTGCGGCTTGCTAACAGGCTTGTGTCTTAGCTTGAATCTAATCTGATTCAAATGACACAAGTTCCAACAGCCTGTGAGGGACTTACACCCTCTGGATAAAAAGGCTCCCGTCTGATTCCCCTAATCCGAAAATAAATTTGTATTTTTCGAATTTATTCAGAGCTTCCAGACGGGTGTGCTCATGCTCATGCAGGGCACACACAGCCAATATAGAAAATAGCTGGGGCAGTAGGTTTTCGAACTTCAGTAGCCCGCATCAGGCTTTTGTCTCGGTGGATAGGAACGTAATCCGCATTCCGCTACTTTCCATATTGGCAAACCGTTAGGCGCAAGTGAGGCACACTGCAAACATTTATATTTGTACCATAATTAGTATTTTTGGGACAAATAAAAAGAATATGGGACAAGATGCACCACATTATCAACTCGAAAAACTTCCTCCTCTGAGAGAAAAAGTGGAAACCATTGAAATTCTTAGACAAACAAACAAGTCCACTGCTATATTAGCTGAGTTAAAAGGGATCGCAAAGACAATTCCTAATCAAGCAATGTTGATTAATGCAATAGTTTTACAGGAAGCAAAAGACAGTTCCGAGATTGAAAATATTATTACAACCCAAGATGAGCTTTACAAAGCATTGACTGTTAATAAAACTCACATTTCACCAGAGACGAAGGAAGTTGTAAATTATCGTAAAGCAATATTTCATGGATATGACCTTGTTAAAAGTCAGGGATTTTTAAAAGTAAATGACATCGTTGGTATTCAACAAGAATTAGTTGACAATACTGCGGGGATTAGAAGTACACCTGGAACTGTATTAAAAAATGACACGACTGGAGAAGTAGTTTACACGCTGCCTCAGGACAAAGCTGAAATACTTGACTTACTGACTAATTTCATAAACCACTTTAACCAACAGGATGATTTGTCACCATTGATTAACTTGGCAATATTACATTACCAGTTTGAGAGTATTCACCCTTTTTACGACGGAAATGGAAGAACTGGTCGGATTTTAAATATCTTGTACTTGATACTGAATGATTTAATTGATGTTCCAATTTTATATTTAAGTTCTTATATCATTGCCAATAAACCAGAATACTATCGCCTGTTGAATCAGACCAATCGGACAGGAAAATGGGAAGAATGGATAATGTTTATGCTTAAAGTAGTCGAAAGTACCTCAAAAGGTACAATTACGAAGATTACAAATATCAAAGACCAGCTTGATTATACAATAATAAAGGTTCAAGAAAAAGCACCAAAAGTATATAGAAAAGAACTTGTAGAATTACTTTTTGAGCAACCGTATTCAAAAATTGAGTTCGTTGTAAATAAGTTAGGAGTGGAAAGAAAGGCAGCTTCCCGATATTTAAAGGAACTTGAGGATATTGGAATTGTTGAAGCTCAAAAAGTCGGTAGAGAGACTTTGTATATAAATAAAGAATTGATTGAAATACTGAAACAATAATGCACGAAAGCCTAACATTTTGTATAAGTAATGGCAGGGAAAGTGCTAAATATCAAAGATTGTCGCCCGCTCAAACTGCGTAGCGGTTTGACAGGAAAGTGCCACGCAATCTGCCACTACTCATACAATTTACCGTTGTAAGCAAGATTGTGTTCATAGGAATTTCGTTGGATAAGTCCGAAACAACATGGAAGAAAACAATTGAAAGAAAAGAACTCAAAGGAATACAATTATTCGGGAACGGATGGAATTCGGATTTTGTGAAAGACTACTCTGTAATATTCAATCCACGTTTTATTTTGATCGGTAAAGATCAAAAAATAATTAATTTAAGCGCGCCGAGACCTTCAGGAGAAATAGACGGGATATTAAATGAATTGGAAGGATTATAAAAACCGGTTGTAAAACATCATGAACAGTCTGTCTTGCATGAGGTGAGACGACATCAGACAAAAATAAAAAAATGAAAATGAGATATCCGTTTTTAGTATTGGCTTTAATTATCCTTCTTGGTTCCTGTGAAAAGGAAAATATATCACCCGAACCTGCTGCAAATTTCTCAGACAGTTACATAGCACAGCACCGGGACAATTATTTCATTGAAATTCCTGAAGTATATGAACTGGCAAATATTATCATGGCTGTTAAATACCAGTATTCCAATAATGATTACTTTATTGAAAAAAACACATCCTATTTTCAGTCTGTTATTGATCATTTCAGTGCGTTTCAATCGGCCGAAATATTTGATCAATTTAATTATTCCGAAACAGACTACATAGAAAATTATACTTTCAGGGATAACAGTTACATGTATGTATTTAACGAAGGACAAATCGTATCAGGTAACATATATTTAAGAGATATATGGTCATCATCAAATAATTTTGAAAAACATCTTAATGAAGTACAGGCATTTTCCGAAGAATCCGACTTTCGGAATTTCTATAATGAGAATCTTGAATATTATAATTCACATATAGCCCTGTATGATTCGCTGATACCGGTCAGGCATATGTGGGACTGGCTTGAAGAAAATTTTACATCAAAATACGATTGTTATAAAATAATCATATCTCCGTTAACGACCGGGAGTCACAGTACACAGAGGTACGAAACAGATGAATACAAAGAAACATTAATGTTTATTGAAGGATTACACAGAGAGACGGATACTTTTGATTCTGTAAATATTGCTTTAAACATCAGAATTGTTTTTACTGAAATTGACCACAACTATGTAAATCCTGCTACAGATAAATTCAGGGATGAATTAACTAATTCAATGACCAACCTGAACAAATGGAAACAGGAAAATCAAACGAATCAACTATATGATAACGCCTACAAAATATTCAATGAATACATGACCTGGGCAATCTTTGATCTGTACATTTTTGAGCATTATTCGCAAAATATTTTTGAGCAAATTCAAAACTCAACCGTTCGTCAGATGGAAAATAACAGGGGATTTATCAAGTTCGGTGAATTTGAAGATCATTTACTTGATCTTCTCAAAAACAGATCCGGGAATGACAAGGCAGAGGATTTCTATCCTGAAATAATGAATTGGGTAAAAGATAATAATTAATAATGGCCGGCGCATAACAGCCGATACAAGTAATCCCGCCTGAGGCGGGGTGACACCCTGCCGGTGAAACGTTTGTAGTAATTTCCCCTGTGAGAAAGCCAATTACTTTGGATGCCAGCAACTAAATCTTTAAAAGATTGTTGAAAGTATATATTGACTGAAAGAAAAGGACACCAGGTCATCTGTGCTTTTCCTGAGCAATTCAGGAGTTTTGCTGAAGATTCAAAATTAGACATCCAAAAGGAGCACACAGGGCATGGACATCATCATTAAATTACCGATCCTGTCTGTAAACATTCCGGAAAGATAACAGGGAAACCCCGAAACAAATCTTCGGGGAATTCTTCAGAATAAATGATATTGATCCGAAAAGCATGCCCGTGGCAAATCCCTGAAACACCTTTTCTTCCTTCGAAGCGAAGGCGAAAAAGGATTAAGAACATTTTTTCAATTTGTTTGTTCTTTAAAGAGAATTGTTCTTATGAAAGAAATTTTCAAATGAAAATATCAATAGAAGATATAAGAAAAAAGCTATCTGAGAAAGGATTAAAAGTCACCCCTCAACGAATTAGTATTCTTGAAGCAGTTTATAACTTAAAGAATCATCCGACCACTGAGAACATAATACACTATATTCGTGAATCTCATCCGAATATTGCAACAGGAACAGTATATAAAGTACTTGAAACTCTAGTGGAATATCAGCTAATACGAAAAGTAAAAACTGACAAAGACATTATGAGATACGATGGAGTAGCTGAAAAACATCACCATTTGTACTGCTCTGAGTGCGATGTAATAGAAGATTATTTTGATGAAGAGTTAGATGAGTTGCTGAAAAACTATTTTAATAAGAAACAATTAACAGGATTTAAAATTGAAGATATAATCCTTCAAATAAAAGGAACATTCATAAATGACAACTATTAACTTAAAATAATGCATTATGGAAAATCATTCTGATAATAATAGCAAATGTCCTGTAACAGGAGCAACCGGTAAACACGGTGCTGGTGGCAGTGGAACAAAAAACCGTGATTGGTGGCCAAATCAGTTAAAATTGAACATTTTGCGTCAACACTCCTCAATGTCAAACCCTATGGGTAAGGATTTTAACTATGCAGAAGAATTCATGAGTCTGGATTTAAAAGCCATAAAAAAAGACCTTCATGATTTAATGACTGATTCGCAGGAATGGTGGCCTGCAGACTTTGGGCATTATGGTCCGTTGTTTATTCGTATGGCATGGCATAGTGCCGGCACATACCGAACCGGTGACGGGCGTGGTGGTGCAGGAGGCGGACAACAACGTTTTGCTCCGCTTAACAGCTGGCCTGATAATGTCAATCTTGACAAGGCGCGCAGACTGCTTTGGCCGATTAAGCAAAAGTATGGGAGAAAAATATCCTGGGCTGACCTTATGATTCTTACAGGCAATGTAGCCCTGGAGTCAATGGGATTCAAAACGTTTGGATTTGCGGGCGGACGTGAAGATGTCTGGGAACCTGAAGAGGATGTGTATTGGGGAGCAGAAACCGAGTGGTTGG
>JASFVU010000092.1:0-8066 GCA_050049665.1 Bacteroidales bacterium
TTATCAATTCATCAACAGGGAAAGGGATTTTAAGTTTGATATATGCATTGTTCCGTTCAATGATGGCCGGGGAGGAGAGGCCAGACCGATCAGGGGCGCTTCCGGGAATGGCATGAGCAATTTCTTTCCTGCCGTTTCACCTGACGGAAAGTGGCTGGTTTTTTGCAAGGCAGAAAATTACATGTTGTTAATGCCCGACAGTAAAATCTATATAGTCCCGATTGAGGGAGGAAGATCAAGAAAACTGAAATCCAATTTCTGGCGAATGAATTCCTGGCATGCATGGTCGCCGAATAGCAGGTGGGTGGTATTTTCTTCGAAAGGGTTGAGTGCCTATACAGACCTGTTTCTTACACACATTGATGAGAAAGGCAATTCATCCATTCCTGTTCTCATTGAAAAAGTAAGGGTAAAAGGTCGTGCAGCCAATTATCCTGAATTTGTTAATATAGATCCTGAAGATTCTTTTACTTTTCTTTATAATTATGTCAATATGGATCATATCATAATGGCCATGCGTGCAAAAGATACTTCACTGGCCATAGCTTATTATAAACAATTCATTGATCAGGGGCAGTATTCACTTCCTGAAGAATATGTTTTTCTTGGTAATTTCAATTTAGTGATCAGAGATTTCAGGGAAGCAGAGAAGTTTTATTTAATGGCTAAGGAGAAGATCCCCTACGATGTTCCGCAGATAGATATGCTGCTCAAAAGGACCAGGAAACATTTAAATTGAACTTTAAACAAAGCTGTGATAATTAAACTTTGTCCGGCGTAATTTTTCTTCGAATACCTGACCGGTTTCGTAATGATCTTCATCGTCCTCTTCGTAATACCAGTTCACTTCTATTTCTTCAATAAGACAATTCTCTTCGAGTTTCCTGAGCAGCTTGAACAATTGCATTGAAGCGCTGGTATTCATGTACTCAATATTGATATCGAACATAACACGCTCGACATCCAGATCCGAAACCCAGTTAAACAAAATATCAAAAAAGATCAGTGCGTTATCGGGAATTATTTTTCCTTCGATCTCAAGCTTCCCGTCGGTTGTGAACAGCACAGAAGGGGAAGAGCTTGTTCCCTCTATGCTCAGATTTTGTTTTATATCCATTTTTGTATTCCTCCCTGCTTTCAGCGTTAATATCCGAAAGAAGATACGCGGAGAAGTATCTTTTGGGTACAAAATGTTGACCAATACATAAGTTTTGGTGACAATTGAAGTATAAATAAGAATAAAAGATGCGCAAGTCTTTTAATTATTCAACAAATGATCCTTTTACCGGAACCGAAGCGTTAAATGACATGTGCATTTGCTTCTTTCACCTTAGCCTGTATAATTGACTTCGCCGAGTTTCTCCTTCGTAGATTTACTTCGGAGAAGGAGCTCTCCCGCCTGAGGCGAGATCGGTTAACTTCGTCGAGCCCTTCGGGGTTCATAAATTTCATTTATTCAGTGAAACTCAAATTTCAGAAACAGCCTGTCCCGCAAAAGGCGGGAGAGTGCACTGAAATTTGTTAGTTGAACTCCTGCCTGCCGAAACGTCAGTACAGGCAGGAATCCCGATAGCGAAGCGTATCGGCATTATGTGGTTTAATACCCCAATGCTCTGCATTGGAATTTTGGGTTCAGGGTTCTACCCTGAGGATTCATACCATTGATTAAACTGATTACGATTAAGTTACACTAAGTTTTCTGCAAAAACCAAGTGTAACTAAATCGGGCTGATCGCGCAATTTACGGGACAAGCTTTGTTTTGGCACAGATCAATCTGCGAATTTATGAATTGGGAAGGTTAGAAATAATTTGTTTGCCCTTTGTAAACTTTTGATTTGCTGAGCGGGACAAGTTTTCCGGAGTACCTCAGTTGCCCCGAAACAGTACCTCTTACCGTAGCATCCGCATAGCCCAGTGGCGTAATATTCATGCTTACGTCATACATGCCGGCCGATGACTGGATATACATCAAAACATAATAGGAAGAGCCTTTTTTTCCTTCCTGTTTTTTCACCTCATACCGGCTTACTTTTCCTTCTACCGTTACACCGCCAACTCCGTTAATTCCGACCCCGAAATGCGATCCAAGCTGAAGAACGACCTCGTTTGAATCAACGGCAATAAAATTAAGGAGATTGGAGACAGGCACACGGTTCCCTCTGTGGTCACCGACGTAGTTTGCTTCCAGGACAAAACGCTGGTATTCGATCATCAGGGAAGTTATTTCACGCATTTCTTCTTCCGCCCTGGCTTTCTCGGCTTTGCGTTGTTCCTTTGCTATTCTCCTTTGTTCCTTTTTGCTCAAAACGGGTTTTTCCTGACAAAATACAGAATAGCTTATTAACATGATCGTAACGAACAGAATACTTTTTTTCATGATCTTGTCTGTTTTTCAATACAATAATAGATAAAAGGCCCGAAGATCGGTTACTTTTTTAAACTTTAAACTTTAAACTTCAGAACGATAAGTCAGGTTTCTTTTGTTGTAAAAAAATGAAACATTTGTATTTTTGAACCTTATCTGATACCTAAATTAAATCATTACAAAGGTGGACAAAATTATAATTAATAATTACAAGGAGTTAGAGGCATTTCTTGGTAAGGAAATAGGTGTTTCCAAATACCATACGATCACCCAGGGACAGATCAACAAATTTGCCGAAGCAACACTTGATCATCAGTGGATCCATGTTGATACCGAAAGGGCACAAAAAGAATCGCCCTTTAAAACGACCATTGCACACGGATACTTAACCTTATCCCTGTTAACTTATCTGTGGCTGGAGATTGTCGATGTCAGGAACGTAAAACTCATGGTAAATTACGGAATTGAAAGCCTGAAATTCAATCAGAGTGTTCCGGTAAACAGCAGGGTGAGACTGCGGGCAAAGCTGGAAGACATTAAAGACCTGCGGGGCATTACGCGTGCTCATATGAAAGCCGTTCTTGAAATAGAAGGCAATAATAAACCTGCATACGAGGCGATCATTGTATTTCTTTATCATTTTATATAAAATTACCGTCTGATTTTTCTTATGCTTTGTACTTTAAACAAAAAATTATGTTCGGCAAGCTGAGAACTTATGTTCGTGAGTACTGGAACAGGAATCCTTTGTCTGTTATTTTGATCCTCGCTTTCACCGTAAGATTGATTGCCGCTGTTTTTTCACAGGGCTACGGTATGCACGATGATCATTTCCTTGCCGTTGAGACCCCATGGTCATGGACAGTCGGTGAAGATTACAGCAGGTGGCTACCCGGATCGCAGCCGGAAGGGAGGATAACCGAAGCCCAGAATATTACATATCCTGCGTTTAATTACCTCCAATTTTCATTGTTGAAATTACTGGGGGTGGAAGATCCGAAAATAAAGATGTTCTTTCTGCGGCTGATCCTTGCGCTTTTATCGCTTGTTACTGTAAAATATGCCTATAAGATCACGGAAAAGTTATCCGACAGAAAGACGGCAAATACCGTCGGACTGATGCTGGCCTTATTCTGGTTCATGCCTTTCCTTTCCGTTCGCAATCTTGTGGAAATAGTGGCCATTCCGCTCATCTTCTGGGGTGCATGGTTTTACATCAAACTGGATGATACACCCACACTTGACCGGCAAAAGATCCTGAACATTTTTCTTTCCGGATTCATTGTTGCGATTTCCATGGCTATCCGTTACCAGGCAGGGATCTTTCTGTTTGGCATGGGACTGGCCCTGCTTATCAGAAAAAAATGGGCGGATGCTCTCATATTCGGGGCGGGTTCTCTTTTTGCCTTATTTCTGACCCATGGACTGGTTGATATCATATTGTGGGGAAGGCCGTTTGAACAGATGAGGGGATACGTCGATTATAATCTGAAATACAAAGGTGTTTACGGTAACCATGAGAATGTCCTCATGTATGTTGAAGTAATTCTGGGGGTTCTGATACCGCCGGTCAGTATTTTCATTTTCTTTGGCTTTTTCAGGGTATGGAGGAAGCATTTGCTGTTGTTTCTTCCGGCTTTTCTGTTCCTTGCCTTTCATACTTACTTTCCCAACCGGCAGGAGCGGTTTATTTTTACCATTATACCGGTGGTGATTATGCTGGGTATGATCGGCTGGAATGAATTTGTCGCACGATCGGGTTACTGGCAGAGACACCCGGTTTTGCTCAGGAACATATACCGGTTTTTCTGGATTACCAACATCCTTCTCCTTATTCCGGTTACTCTGACCTATTCAAAGCGATCAAGGGTAGAGGCCATGGCATACTTTTATCCGGTCAGGGAACGGATCCATACGATCCTGGTGGACGATACGGGCCGGAAGAGCGATATGACCCTGCCTGTATTTTATGTCGGTAAACCGGTAGATGTAGTTACTATTCCCGAGGATGATCCGGACAAGACCGCTTTCTACGATTCCGGAAAATATCAGTTTATAGCCAACTCCATGCAGGTGTTTGACCTGGGAAACGATATTGAATGGCCGGAATACATCATCTTTGTGGAAGATATCAGGCTGGATGAACGGGTCGAGTACATGAAGGAAAATTACTTTCCACGACTGGAGAAAGAAGCTTATATAGAGCCGAGTCCGGGAGATCGTATCATGAAAAAGCTGAATCCCGTGAATAAGAACGAGGAGTTCTTTATCTATAAAACAAACTACAGGCAATAGGTTCCGGATCTCTCATCATTGGTTTTTTTATCCCGGTCTTTTTCTTTGTTCTTCTTTTTCCGGAACGAAGACGGAAGCAGATGAAAGTTCCTGATGCCGTACTTTCTGGCCAGTAACTCCAGTCCGAGCAGGGACAGGACCCCTCCCGGAAAAATAACGGCAGTGACAAAAACAGAAAACCGCCCGATATCTTTAAGCTGTTCGATAGCCGCCTTTACTTCTTCCCTGTCCGGGGGAGTTTCCCGCTCACTCAGACGAAGTTTGTGGTGCAGCAAACGAAAAAACGAATTGGCCATTTCAACCGATTCGCCGGCTTCGGTACCCATGCCGGTCATGAAATCATCAATGAACCGTTTGGCTTTGCGGGCGTAAAGCCTTGCGAAAATCCTCTGCTCTCGTGACAGACCCTTGTGCATGATCTGTGGTACTTTGAATTTCATTTGTGATATTGACAATTTAAAAAAGTTGAATTGCTTGTTGTTGTACTTTCAGATTTATTCGGTACAAACAAACTCAAAAACTGAACCTTAAAAGTTCAGTTTAATTTTCAGGCTCAACTTTCGTATGAAAAGTACATAACGGATTTTCGATCTATAAAAAACCCGGCTATTGCCGGGTCTGGAATCGTTTGTGGGAACTGCTGGATTCGAACCAGCGACCCCCTGCTTGTAAGGCAGGTGCTCTGAACCAACTGAGCTAAGCTCCCTGATTTTGAAGCGGTGCAAATATAAGAGTCTTTTAGCTATTTCAAAAAGTTTTTACAGGATTTTTCCACCTCAGAAAATCAGCAACAACAAACGTACTTCCGCCAATAAAGATAAGATCTTCGGGACGGGCGTCGTTTTTTGCCGCCCGGTAAGCTTCGCTCACTTTGTTGTATGATCTGAGATCCAGGTCCTTCTGACGGCATTTTTCCGCCAGAACGGATACTTTCATTGCCCGCGGGATATCCGGCTCACACAGGTAATATTTTGCATGAACGGGCAGAATATCCAGTATGCTGCCGATGTCCTTGTCGGAAACAAAGCCCAGCACTACAGACAGGTTTTTATAAGGGGTTTCATCGATCTGTTCAAGCACCTTCCCGATGCCTTCTTTATTATGGGCAATATCGCATATCACCGGCGGATTATGTCCCGCTACCTGCCATCTGCCTGCTAGTCCGGTCGATCTTGTGACCTGTTTAAGCCCTGTCCTGACCGCTCCTGGTTTCACCGGTACCGGTCCCTCATCAAGCAATGCAAGGGTCATCAGCGAAGTAATGATGTTCGACCGCTGGTACTTGCCCTGAAGATCCGTATCCAGTGTGTTGAAGTTCCAGTGATGGCAGGCATTGAAGTTATGACTGACAGTGCCGTCCGTATTTTTCATCCGGAAGGAAACGGAATAGTGCTGATCGGCAAAATACAGTTTGCAGTTACGGTTTTCGGCGGTCTTCCTGAAAATATCCCTGGTATTTTTCTGTGTTTCTCCTATTACCACTGGGATCCCCTCCTTTATGATCCCTGCTTTTTCTATGGCAATTTTTTCTATTGTATCCCCTAGGAACTGTGTATGGTCTTTACCGATGTTTGTAATAACAGATACTTCCGGAACAATGATGTTCGTAGTATCCAGACGGCCTCCCAGCCCTGTTTCGATAATAGCGATATCCGCATTTTGTTGTGCAAAATATTCAAAGGCCATAAAAGCTGTCATTTCAAAGAAAGAAGGATTGACGTGCTCAAACAGGCGACGGTGGTTTTCGGTAAACTCTATGACAAACTTTTCGGCTACGGGCATTCCGTTAATCCTTATCCGTTCTCTGAAGTCGATCAGGTGAGGAGATGTGTAAAGGCCTGTTCTGTAGCCTTCTGCCTGTAGTACCGAAGCCAGGATATGACTTACCGAACCTTTTCCGTTTGTCCCGGCTACATGGATGGTCCTGTATTTTGTATGCGGGTGGCTGAGCTCGTTGTCAAGGCAATAGGCATTGTCCAGGTTGGCTTTATAGGCCGGCCCGCCCACACGCTGGTACATGGGCAATGCATTGAACAGGTAATCGACAGTTTCCCGGTAGGTCATTTTTTGCTGCACTTAACTGCTGATTTCCTACCAGTGTTCATAATGAATTCTGTCCGGTTTGATCCGGTCGGGGGTGTCTTTCGTTTCTGCAGGATAACCCAGTGAAACAATAGCAAGAGGAAGAACATGATCCGGAAGGTTAAAAATGGTCTTTACCCCGTCCATCCTGTTCTTTCTCGGGAATATTCCTATCCAGCAGGCTCCGAGACCCAATGCATGGGCAGCCAGCAGCATATTTTCCGTAGCGGCCGAGCAGTCCAGGAGACCATACCCTTCGTCATGCTGCAGATTCTCATCGACACAAACGAGAATGGATTTATTTGCTTCCGAAAGCATGGAGGAAGATCTGTGTACTTCCATGATGGCCCTGCAGGTTTCCTCTTTTTCAAATACGATAAAGTGCCAGGGTTGTTTATTGACCGCCGAAGGAGCATACATTCCGGCATGAATAATTTTATCAACTATTTTCGTATCGATTTCTTTATCGGAATACCTTCTGATACTGCGTCTTGTAAAAATGGCTTCAAGAACATCCATGATCTAAATAAGTTTTGAATGATAACGACCAACAAAATTATAAGAATTAATTTTTAAATTTAATGACTGACATGTAATGATACGAAAATAGATGACAAAGAAGAAAAGAAAGATCTTTATTCTGGATACCAATGTCTTATTACACGACTATAAATGTATATTCAATTTCCAGGAAAACGATATTATCATCCCCATCACTGTCCTTGAAGAGCTTGATAAATTTAAAAAAGGGAACGACCTGATCAATTATCATGCCCGTGAATTTACCAGGGAACTGGACAGGTTATCGGGCGATGGTTTGTTCAACGGAGGCATTTCTCTCGGAGAGAAATTAGGAAAGTTATCCATTGAAACCGGGAAGGTTTTCTCGGAAAAAATGAATGAATCGTTCCCTGAAAACACTCCTGATCACCGTATTCTCGCCATTGCCGAACATGTATTTCTAAATAGAAAAGACAGGGAAGTCGTTCTGATAACAAAAGACATTAATCTGAGGATGAAAGCCAAATCCATCGGGGTGATGGCAGGGGATTACGAGAGCGATAAAGTACAGAATATTGACAAGATATACAAAGAAATATACACGCTTGAAGACATTGCAGATGATCAGATATCCGGGATATACAATGAAGAAGTCGGTATTTCAATAGAAGGACTGAATATTTCCCCACCTCCAAAACCGAATCAATACTTTATTCTTAAGGGAAACCGCTCAAGTGCCCTTGTTCATTATAATTCGAATGAGAATATTTTTGAGAGGGTAGTGAAGCAAAAGGTATATGGAATTGAACCGAGGAATGCTGA
>JASFVU010000093.1:0-8054 GCA_050049665.1 Bacteroidales bacterium
GGATCCTGGTTGGGCCAGAAGGCTCTGCTCAGGATCGATCCTTCAGTTTGTAACACGTGAAGAATTCTATCAAAACGATGTTCCCTGCATGGGTTTTTACAGGCATACCGAATATGTTCTGCAAAACTATAGCTGTGCCGGAAGTCCCATGATCATGTTCATCCCGTTTATCTGCCTGGCTTTGCCCGACGATTCGCCGTTCTGGACAGCCAAAGAAAACGAAGGTATCTGGGAAGAACTCGGTGACCGGACGAACATTGAAATCCTTAATAATCCGGGGCTGGTTTTGGCAAACCATGGCAAAACCGGTACTACGGAGATCATTCCGGGTAAGGTTTATTACGACGACCATAACTATTCCAAACTGGTCTATAATACGCACTTCCCCTGGGAAGATCATAATCCGCAGGGAGGCACTTCGATGGAATACAGTTTTCGCAGCCTCGATCCGCGGGATGTGCGTGGCGATGATATTAATTTTTATCTGACCGGCCTTACGGTGGAAAACAGCTCTGAAAAAAATACTGTTTATACGACTTCCCAGAGTATGCTTTACAACGGTGTAAGGAAAGATGTAATTTACAGGCAGGCGATCATGCGAAAACCCCCTAACAATGGTGTAGGCTATATTATTGATCTGGCCGAGATCATTATTCCCGGAGGCGTGGTAAGAGTAGACCGCTCACGAATGGCATTTGAATATGAGCTTACACTGGGACACTTCGGTTTACCTCATATGAGCGGCAAAAAAGCAGAAGTTCATCAATTCGAAGATGGCACTAAAAAAGTTATTACTGCATCAGTACCCGGACGAAGAGTGGCTTTGATCACCTATAACGGATGGGACAAAGTGGAAAGTTTAACACATGAAGGAAGGAATGCCGAAGCTGATGAAAGTACCGTGATATATACCCATAAAAAAAGGTTGCAAAAAAATCCCCCCATGGAGCTTATGATATCCGTATTGCTTCATAAAACGGATGACAGTGAATGGACAAAGGATGAATTATCGCCCGTAAAGAATATAGAAATAATGGATATTACTTCTTCCTATTCGGCTTTAGGGGCAACCATTACCCTTCATAATAACAAAAAATACGAAGTGGATTTTAAAGATATAGATGGTTTCCGGTCCTGTTGAGTTTATGACAGGATTAATCTTCGATGAAGTATATGTTGTTACTTAAGAAAGTCCTCGCGGATCGGGTTAAAACTGTCGATCAGCCGTACCTTTTCCGTAAGGACCTTTACGGTATGCTTTTCCCCTGAAGGTACTGCAAATACATCTCCTGCTCTTAAATGCTGCTCAGGCCGGTTCTCACAATAAAAAATAATTTCACCTGCGGCCACGTATGAAACCTGCTCATGCGGATGAGAATGAAAAGGTTCCGGCTCATCCCACGGACCATTGGTAAAGTCAATTATTGTCAGCATCAGGTTATCTGTAAAGATCACACTCCTGTAAACCCCTTCTTTGATCTGTTTGCCGGGCAGTTGCGTGTATCCCGGTGTTAAATCAGCCATAGTCAGTTTTTCTTTTATGAGTTTTTCTGAAAAGCAAAGGTATAAAATTCCGGTGGCTAAATATTGCAATCTTTCTTTCTCTGTTCCTGAACTGAAACTCTCCTCTACAACCCGTCCGACTGGAGTCATCCAGTCGGGCAGTCAGACAGGGATGATCCGTACAGATGCGCTCGCAGGATTCAATCTGTTTTGTTCCTGACGTTTTTTTAACCTTCATTTTCAAACTCACCCATTCCTGAATAAACTTTGTCATAAAGTTCTGCTCAACAACCTGCCTGCCACAAGCCATGGCAGACAGGAAAATCAATAATGAACTACCCCGCCTTGTTTCGCCGAAGCTTCGCGAAGGCACAGTAGGCGCCTGAAGCTTTGGCGCGAGTGACAAGCAGACGGGGTATCATAGATGTATAATGTTTTTCAATTCGTCCCGACAATTCGGGATTCCTGAAACTACAGTCTCACTGATTTAATCAATGTTTAATAGTAACTGCTACCCCTCCGTAAAACATGGTCCCGTAAACAGGAGCATACATAAAAGCAGCATCGTCTAAATATTTTTCATCTTGTAGATAGTTAAAAATATTGTTTACCCCTGCATACAATTTAAAAACACCCAATGTTTTAGCTACCCTTGCATTAAAAAGCATAAACGGATCAGGCTTTTTAATTTTTGATAAAGGCTCATCTTCGCTGTAATAATCGATATACATATTCCCCTGGTAATTACCGGTTATAGCAAAACTCCATGTTTTAGGGCTATATTCCAGGTTTAAATTCCCTGTTGTCGAAGGGAACCTCGAGATGTATTTGCTGTCATTTTCATAGGACGTACCAAGCCAGTCTTCTCTAACATTTTTATATTCACCCTGATTGTAAGTAAAATCTACTCCCAAATCGAGGTTTTTCAACAGGCTGGCCATTACTGAAAGTTCTAATCCCTGTACAAAGGCATCGTCAATATTTTCCCATTGGTAATCATACCCGAGGGCAGCCACTTCTTCATCAGCATCAATAAAGCCGATTTTATTTTTTAAATCAGTACGGAATAAATTGGCACTTACCCTTATGCTCTTTCCATAATAATCTGCAGAGAAATTATAACTCAACGAAGTTTCAGGGTTCAAATCGGATGATTTCCAAACACGAGGGGAACCGCTGCATAGATGCAAGTCCTCTGAGAATCCGTAAGGAGCACGGAAGCCGGTTCCTGCGTTGGCTCTTAAAGTAATTTTTTCAGTGACTTCGTATTTTAAGGCAATCCTTGGATTTATACTGGGTTCTTCAAAACTTGTTTTTGGGAATAATGTAGTTTCAAAAACCTGGCGGTCGGCTTTATACTCTTCTTCTGAACTA
This sequence comes from Bacteroidales bacterium, assembly GCA_050049665.1. GTDB lineage: Bacteria > Bacteroidota > Bacteroidia > Bacteroidales > UBA10428 > UBA10428. Next base: position 2,878 of record JASFVU010000093.1, read on the forward strand.
TGCATATCGAAGCGTACACCCGGAACAGCCGTAAATTTTTTAAAAATTGTCCATTCATCCTGTATAAAAATGCCAAATTCTGTTGCTGACTTATTGCTGATGGATCTGTATGATTCACCCAGATAATCACTTTCTTCGTCAACAACAACGTACATACCTGATTCTTCAAGCTTATTATAATAGGTTTGAGCTCCAATAAGGATATTGTGGCTTTTTAATGTAATTCCGTAGGTTAATGTTGCAGTTACTGAATTTTCATTTGCCAGGTAAGGCCTCATATTACGTAAATCGGGTACACTATCATTATGTGTTGCCATATAGTCGCCCAGGTAAGAATCATTGGTGGCATTTCTGTTATGGTTTATATAGGCGACCGTAAAATTTAAATCCGACTGGTTATTAAACTTTTTTTCATAAGAAAGTTCAGATTCGTATCGGTCGGTTGTTATACTTTCTGTACCATCGGTAAGAGGATTTTTGTAATAATCATCATCCATAGTTCCTCCCTCACGTTTTTCATACAGGTACCTGCCTTTTACTATAAGTTTATCATTTTTAAAAAATGCATCATTAATATATAAACCAAATCCTGCGTTATTCAGGTTGGATTCTACCCTGTCGGAAATTCCGTCTTTATTATTTACTTCATCGCGGGTTGTACCTTCGGAGGTTTCATCAATGGCATTGCCGGTAAGTTTTTGTGCATAGATACTTAAACCTATATTCCCCTTTTCATTCCTGATTGATGAGGAAATATCATATTTGTTTGTATTATGATTGCCAAACTGTAAATCTATGTTTGTTGACGGCACAAAAGAAGGTTCTTTCGTAATAATGTTTATGGCTCCTGCAACAGCGCTGCTTCCATATAATGCCGAACCGGCACCTTTTACCACTTCAATCCTGTCGATATTTACCGTTCCTACCTGTTGCAGTCCGTAAACACCTGCCAGTCCTGAATACATAGGTTGTCCGTTTATTAATACCTGGGTGTGTTCTGCGCCAAGCCCCTGCATCCTTATCATTGAAAAATTGCAAAACTGGCATTGTTGTTCCACCCTTATTCCCGGAGTTCCCTCTAATACCTGGTAAAGGTTACATGCATTTTTTAACTCAATTTCTTTTGCCGTAATAACTTCTGTCCTTACCGGAACATTTTTTATATAATGTTCCGTCCTTGTCCCCGTAACAACTACCTGTCCCAAATTAAGTACATCTTCTTCCAGTTCAAAAAACAATTCTGTTGCTTTGTTTTTTTCCATAAATACCTCTTTTTCCTGTGTTTTATAACCTAATGACTGGGCGACAATTATAGATTTTCCAACGGGTAAATTAGCCAACTTATAATGTCCTGTACCATCAGTCAGTGTACCAAGCCGGGTTCCTTTGACAGTGATTGTAACATAAGGTAGGTGTTCCTTGGTTTTTGCTGATTTAACATCACCAAAAAGCATGGCATCTGTTTTTTCCTGGGAAAAGGCCTGAAACATTATTAAGAGGCCGAATGTTAGCATAAATATTTTTTTCATTGTTATTTATAATTTGTTATCTTATTAAAAACTTCATTTAATTATATCATAATTCTATCCTGTTCCTAATCTTCAAAAGCAACAAAAGAATACGGATAACCCCCGGTAGTTATAATGACCATAGAACTTACTCCCCCTGTTGACGGATCATAAAGTATAATAACCGTTATTGGTTGTAGTGTTCATACCGAACACTATCTTATCTTCATATAGACCTGCCGATACTCCATAAATATTGCTGTAAGATAAACCAAGAGTACGGATGGTTTTAGCGGACAGGTCTATTTCGTCCGGTATGACAGTTCTGTCCAATATAGTTAACCGGATCGCTGTAAGTTGTTGCTCCTATGGTTGTCCCTTTAACAGCTACATTTGCAAAGAGAATATGCCTGTCGCTACAGACCACATGTCCTGTAATGTTGGCGTCTGATCTATTTTTCCGGGCATTACTTTCGTTGGAAAGGAAAAAACAGTATCGTAAATAAAATACAAATTCTCTTCATGGAAATAAAATTTAATAAAACGGTTAAAGGTATCCTGCACCTTTGTGAAAAAGTAAGATGTTCAATTGTAAAACAGGGTAATGTGTTATACCTGAACGGGAGGTGATCTGCCCCGGTGATTATCTGAATAAACAGAAAGGTAAGCTACATTTCTAAAGATATGATGTTCAGTCCGTTTGGGAAAGAAAAGCAATGCCGCAAAAGCAAAAAGAACCGGAAACAGCACTTTCAGGCACCCCAGGAAAAACAGTTCGGATCTGGAATGATGATGTGACTTAAAGGGATGGTCATCGGATGATCTGTTATAAGGATGTGCATGGGTAATGATGTTCCCGTTTTCAAGCAGGTGTGAATGAGTATAAAAAGACTTATTTACTATCTGCAACACAAACAAAAAACACAGCATCGATGAAATTACCGTTGAAAATCTGTTGCCGGTCTTGTTCCCTGATTGCATTTTTTAAATAAATTTTAAATAGATCTGCTTCGAATGTCCCTCATCACTTGTTTTTCCGCTTCAAAAGTACATTAAAGACATAAATAAGCAATCCCCAATTCTGGGGATTTAATTTTTTGTGATCATGTTCTTTTTGTGTGTCGCATTCTTCTATTGGTAAGATTTAATAAAAAAACGTGTTTATACAAATCACAGGTTAATAAGTACGGATTATTTTTTACAGTGAAAAAAAGAAAAATATATAGCCTTTTGAATTGGTTTGTCCAATACACTTAGTTTATTTTTTGTATGATACCAACAATATTAAGGTGTGGACAACCTGTTTTTTATCCTATTTATTCAATCTTGTTTACGATTGGCGTATAGACCCTTTTTAACTTAGCTAATCGTTCCTTTTTCCTAATTTCGAATTGCTTTTTCTTTAATTTATACTCAATATTATTGTAGACCGAATCGATTGGAATTATTTTCTGTCCACTTTCACCCAGCTTACATACAAAGCAATATCCGTTTTTGGAGTTTTTTGGTAAATCAATGATATTACCTGATTGGGCAGAAATAAGCATATCGGCATTCTCCGGATCTGCAAACTTCAGGCTGTCGATAGCTATCTTGACATCATACTTAACATCATAAAATTTCGATCGGAAAGAATTATTCATATTATCCAATGATTGATCTGAAGAAAAATAATCATTCAGTGTTTTTTTTATCATCGGAATTTCTGAGAACTTTTTCGTAAACAATATATGAGCATTAATAGCTTTTGGCTCTGTGAATTCCTTAAAATGATTCTTGTAATACTCTGTTACCCGAAGACTATCTATTTTAATTGAATCAAAGAGCTCTTTTTTTAAATATTCTCTAAATACAAGTTTGTTAAAATAGGCTTTACGTTGTATCTGAAAAGTATCGACGTCAGGAAGGCCCAAACTATCAGCCATGCTCCATAAATAATCATCAAAAAAATATTGAGATATGGTTTCATAAAATGTACTGGAATCTTTAAGTACTCTTCTTAAAGGATAATGTCTGTAATAATCCTGAAAATCGCTTAAATAAACTTCTTTTTTGAAATTATTTAAATAGTATGTCATTAAGTGTCGATCCTCTTCTTGCTTCATTATACCTATTCCGGATTCCAAAAGAGAAAGCATTTTATTGATTGAGTTGCTGTCGATATCCAGTTTACATTCTTTGATGGCTTTTTTTCCCAGGTGATCATCAATTTCTTTTTCAATAGCTAATTGCAATTCAGTGCTCAGATAATTAATATCTTTTTCGGATAAAGGTACTTTCTCAATTTTGTCAAGATAGAAGTAATAATATTTATTATCGGAATATAACAATTTAGAGATTTGCCCTTCGGTCAACCTGACGAGATCTTCTTTGACTTCCCAAAAACCCCGAAATGGCCATTGCAGCGAAGTATAATAAGAACTAACTCCTTTCGAAAATGCAGCTTTACTTTTCAATCCATTAAATTCTCCAGGATCATTCAAAGGGGCTTCCTGCAAGCCGAGATTAGTCAGAATCTCCTTATTGTCAATACGAATAATATCAAAATAGTATAAATTCTCCCGCAATCTGATTTTATTTTTGGTTACTATCTTAAATGTATCGACAGTTGGTGATGCAATCTTTTTCCATAGCGGACCATATTTTTGCACCATCATAAATCTGGCAACCGAATTCACTCTTTGATTTATGGAACTCAGCGTATCATAACCTTTGTGTAAAGCATCGCAAATAATAAAGCACCGATCAATATAGTCCGATTTCCATTTTGAATACTCAATGTATTTATTCTTTTTCTTATCAAAAAACTTTTTTTTATTCAGATCAAATTCTAAGCCTGTAACCTTCAATTCCCCGATTTCCAGAATAATTTGATCTGAATTTTTATTTTGGCAGCTAATACAAAAAATAATCAGAATTATCAGATTCAGCTTCTTCATTTAAGTGGGTTATTAAAAAAACGACAATTCAATGTTAAAAAGAAATAAGCCTTTGAACATGTTTTATCACCAGGTTAGTGTAGCACTGGCAGATGCCGTTTGTATCGGTGGACCATAAGCACAACTAACATTTGCCCTTACAGTTAATTCAGCCTTATCAACTTCAATATCATACTGCCAGGTATAATATTGATCAGGTATATCGTCATCGCTTTCATTAAATTGTGTAAAATAATACCCCAACTGACTCTCATACAGTCTTATTTTAGAGCTGGCATATGTATAGGACCTACTTGTTGAGGCAGCCGCATCGGTAACAACGCAAAAATCTCCATATTCAATGACAGTAAACTCCGTTGCTGAAGGGTCAGCAGGATCATTACATATTATATCACCACCATTGTAATTATAATATGCATTTGTACTAAGTAAAGGAAATGTACAATAACTCTCAGGTATAAAAAGAGCCAATGCCATAATAGTAAAAATGAATTTTTTCATAGTTTTAAAATTTAAATTTTAATTGTGTATTAACGGTTATTATTAAGGCTTATTTCTTTTCTTATTTATTCTTTAAAAAAGGATTAAGCAACTGATCCTCCGGTGGCAGCGAGGAATAAATATGTTCCGAAACAGGATATTCCGGTACTCCCCCTTCATTTTCATAACGGAAATCCTGCAGCTTCTCAAACAAACCTGTTCTGACCAGGTCAAACCATCGCCCTTCAGG
>JASFVU010000094.1:0-8032 GCA_050049665.1 Bacteroidales bacterium
TGGGGAATGACCATTTCGATAAAAATGAAATTTTGGACAAAACAGGTGAGTATTTTACGTCATACAATGTTGAAAACCAGGGAAAAATCAATAGTGAAACCAACAAATCCAATGGTCATTCCCCGTTATTATTGGTTGTAGAAGATAATACTGAACTCAGGGAATACCTGTCATCAATTCTTTCATCAAAATACCAGATACTGGAAGCCGTTGATGGAATGGAAGGGCTGCAAATAGCCCGTGAATCAATACCCGATTTAATTCTAAGTGATATTGCCATGCCCCGTGTTTCGGGTATTGAATTATGTCGTACTATTAAAAATGAAATGTCGACCAGTCATATTCCGGTAATCCTGTTAACCTCAAGAACTTCAACCCACGATCTGATTGAGGGTACTGAAACCGGGGCAGACAATTATATTACCAAACCATTCGATGTTCAGCATCTGATTGTTTTGATTGAAAAAACCATTGAAACCCGACGCAAACTTTACCAACGTTTTAGTCAGGACATCTACTTAATGCCAAATGAAAATTTTGAAAATGATTTAGATAAAAAATTTCTTAAGGAGATTATTAAATATATCGATAAAAATTCATCAAACAGCAGTATTTCTGTTGAAAGCCTGTCCGCACATCTTTTAATGAGCCGAACCAATGTTTATCGAAAAATTAAAGCTATCACAGGCCAGACAGCTACTGAATTTATTAGATCAACTCTTTTAAAAAAGGCCGTCAAACTGATCGAGAGCCGGCAATACAACATTTCCGAAATTGCTTTTAACTTAGGTTTCTCATCGCCAGGATATTTTTCCAAATGTTTTAAAGAGCAGTATGGCAAGTCCCCATCCGAATACTTAAATAGCAGTAATAAATAAAACAATCTCCACTCTCTGCTTTTTAAGAAAGCAACAACCATCAAAAAATCAATTTATGTATCAAATGTTGCATTCGTTGTATCATTTGTAACAGCATTTTTAATTCGTAATGTGCAATTTTAGTAATACTAAAACTCTGTTTGATTTAATCGATAACCCTTAATTTTTTTACAATGAAAAAACTCTACAAATTATTTACATTAGCTTATCTCTGCATGCAGATGAGTGTTCCTTCCCAGGCCGGATATATCCTGGTTGTAGGATCAACCACTGACGACCAGAGCGTACTTGATATTTTAACCGAAGAAGGTTACACAGTTGTCAGAGGATTGGATTATTCCGGTGAACTTACACCCGATAAGATGGATTCTGTAAATAATGCAGATCTGGTAATTTTCAGCCGGAACGGGGCTACAATTGAACATGGAGAAGCTGAAGCCATTATGCAGCAATGGGCTGATGCGGAAGCTCCTATTATTTCCCTGAGTCCCTGGATAATGCGGAATAACCGGTGGAGGTGGATCAATTCAACAGCATTAGATTGCCATTTCTCCGACAGTATTGCTATTCCTTCTGGTGTACAGAGTCATGAGATATTTAATGGTGTCGACGTTTCCACCGGATTTCTTGAAGTACTTCAACCCGGCACTACACGAAATGAAAAATTTTTAATAGATGATGGTGGAACGCCTGTAGATGCAGGGACTGGAATTATCCTGGCACAGGATCCAACGGATGACGGGATTATTGCTGCAGAATGGAGTAAAGATGAACCATTTTATATTGGAGGCGATATTACGGCTCCGGTAGCCGGTTCTGCCCGCATGTGGCTGGGCTTTGTTGTTGAAGGAGACAACTGCATTCAGGATGGTAATATCATGTCGGCATTTAACGGAAATGATGCTGCCAAAACCATATTTTTAAATGCTGTGGCCTACATGATAGGAACTGATCCAAGTACAGTTTCATCTGTTCAGAAAAGTCTGTTGTCTGTATTTCCAAATCCTGCAACAGATTTGTTGACTATTCGTGGATTAAACAACACACCTGTTAACTATCAGATAATCGATATAACCGGTTCTGTAATCTTGAGTGGTTTTACAAACGAAAGCATTGATATCTCCACCTTGTCAAAGGGAATGTATATATTGAAAACCGATGGCCCTCTTTCAGTTAAATTTGTAAAACGATGATAATTATGGTTTAAGCTTCTAAATTAAACCAGTTTAAAAAGCCTGAAATCAAATGACCGGATTTCGGGCTTTTTAAAAGGGAAAGTCCTAGTTTAGGGCTTAACTTTTGGTTATCCTGATCAATTTGGTTCTTGCCTGTGCAGGTATCACTTTATGTTCGAGGTACAGTTTATCTAATTAAAAGTTATTTTAAAAAGGCAATAGATGATCTTACAAAAGTAATTGAGCTTAATCCTATAAAGCACGCAGGCCAAAAGAAATAGCGGGACCAGTGAATTCCAGCGAAGCTGGTATGCCTTCGGCACAAATTCACAAGTCGGGCCAGAGCTTGACCCATGAAACACCCGTGAAATAATGCTATCAGCATTTCGGCGCAGCCGGATTTCACAGGGTAAATAAATTCAAATCTTATTTCACGGGTCAGGAGGGAACCTGGCGAAGCCAGCTCACGAATACCTTTATTAAACACAGGATGAGTAATGGGCAAGGATTAGAAATTCCAAAAGGTGCCTTGCATTCTCGTTGTGTGATTTTTGTTGCTATTGCACAGGGCGGGCTGAAGCATTATTTGTTGCTCACAATGTGTTTATTTTTAATGGTGTTCGCGAATCCCGCCCAAAGAGGGATTTCTTGAACTTTTGTTTCTTTTGGTTCAAGCCAAAAGAAATGCCTGCCCGGCACGAGGGCATAAGAGAAATTAAGCCATTTCTTATAACATTATTATGTTAAATAGAAATTATCCTCGTTGACTCACCAGGTAAGGAACTGCCTACGAAAAATTGCGTTTTTCGAGAGCCATAGTTACAAGCGAATGCTCTAAGAAAATCAAAATAGTCTGCGGGAGACTACAAAATCCACCTTATTCATACCCATTATAAATTACTCCCATGTATTTTGATAAACCAAAGACATTTTATATATTCAAATTGTCAGGTGCGTATGGAATTTATGTTACTTGGTTAGAAGGAATGAGAAGAATGAAAGACATGGAATAAGATCGGGTAAATACCCTGAATGGAATACTGATCATTAGTCCCGTAGGGGGAAGCTTAGGTTTTAATTTATCAACACGGAAAATATTATGTATGTCAACTCATTTTTATTATGGACAAGCCGGATATATCGCCTGATTCTATACGTCTAAGTAAATTTCAGCAAGCACTGGTTATTGGCATAGCCAATAAAGAGATTGTCGATCTGAAAACTCTCTTTTTTTATCCATTCGGGGAAAAGATATTAAGTAACTCCGGGAATAAAGGAGGATCGAACGATCTTAATATAAAATCATACTACTTCACCGATCGTATAACAAGCAGAACCTTCTATTTTGGTCAGTACCGTTTTATCAGGGACACAAAAGTATGGTACCTTCACGGGAGCAAGGACGAAGTGCAGGCAAAAGTACAGGAGTTTTTGATCCTGGTGGAATATCTAACCCAGAATAACATGATCGTTTCGATTGACCAAAGGCATTCGCTGTTACCCCTGTTTGAAATGGTCGGTAATGAACACCGTCCATGCAATTCCCTACTGAATCAGATGCATGGTTTTCAGAACAGGGATATTTTACCTTTACCAGCCCTTTTTCGTTATATAGATAATGACTTCTTGACGGATGACGACCTGCGGATTCGGTCGGAACACCAGCGGCATACCTTTTATAAGAAGGCGGGGTTAACGCTATCACTGGTAGCTATTGTGTCGGGACTCATCGGATTTACGCTGAAAGATCTGTTTACACCGGAAAAGAATGATCTACGGGAACTCCAATCCCCGGTTACCATTACATCTGCCAAACCATCGGAAGGTTCCGTATCGGCTGCTGTGGATTCCATTTTCCAAAAATCGGATACCGTCTCCTCTGTAAACCCTGAATCCTTACTACAGGATAATAAAATTCAATAGTATGTCTGATACACTAAATTACAAAACAAATATTCCCGAACTCGATGCACTCATCGGCAGGCAAAGAATCAAACCGGGAACCATTCTCATCATCAAAGGTGGGCCCGGAAGCGGCAAGACAACATTGGGTCTGCAGATCCTGAAAAAACATCTGGAAAAGAATATATCCCTAGAAGGTACATTCTGTGCTGCCTTTATCTCCTTGGAAATTCCTCATGCCAAAATTCTGAATTATGTTAACGTGAGTTATCATTTCGGTCTCACATGCGATAAAAATGATTGTGATCGCTACCTCTTTGTAGCTTCACGTGAGGATATCGAAAAAGAAATCTCGCAAAGTTTCAGCAACGAAACGCATATCGATCCGGGTGATGCCATATTTCAGAGTCTGAAGCACCTCGACTGCGAACTCGGAGAGGAAAACAAAGAAGAGCAAAAGAGTTTTGAAGAGTACAAACGCAACAACAGCTATAATTTCATCTTTATCGACAACCTGAATATTCTGGTTGACATCATCACAGACCAGACTACCTATAACCTGGATATCCGGAAAGCACTTAATTACATCTGCAGGTCGTTTACCGAGGAACCGAATAACACGGTTTTTATCTTTTCAGTTGAATATCACTCCTCCATGCATGAGATCAATACGATCATTTCTGAGAGCTTTATGTGTGATTATGAGGTCTTGCTCAATGTAGAACCTATTTACGGTGATTTCAGGAAGATCAAATCAGACATCAACGCACTGGGGTATTACATCGAAACGGACAAGCAGGGAATGGAGAAATCCATCGAAACACGTTCATTTTGCCGGGTATTGAAAGCTCGTTATTCCAAGAACCTATCTTTACGGTACGCTTATGATATTGTTGAAGGCAAGGGTATCGAATTTTATAATACCTATCCCGGCGATGGAGAGATCAATCTTTTCTATGAGAACAAACCCCAGGAGGATCATTGGGAGAACTGTTTCAATTACGATATCAAATTTTCGTATCCTTCACTCCGCAAGGATAAATTTGATAAGAGCAGTCTTCAGCGAACTTTTTCATCGTTACGCCAGCTAAAGCACATTCCAGAGAAGACAGATCTTTATCTGACAAGCCTAGATAATTACTGGATCAACTGGTATGCCGATCTTAAGCGGAAATGGTTCATCTATGATATAGTAAATGCGAATTTTAGACATGGCAAAGAGAGGAGGGCAGACGTTGCGCAATCTGAAGAGAAGAAGTTAGTGAACGTCGTTACAAACATTATCCATCGGGAATTAACGCGCAATGATTTTAAAAGAGAACGGTTGAAACACAGGATAACAGCTCGCATCAAGGTAGAGCCTGCTAGTTTTAAAAGTATAATGAACGAAAGCAATGAGGATCCTGAACGGTATATTAAATATATAAAACAGGAGGTGAGTGAGGAGATTTGCTCCGTCATACATAACTTCTTATCCGAAGAACCGCTTTATCATTGTTTTGAATGTAATTATACCATTTGGCTTTTTGAGACGCTTCATAACATGTTACCAAAACAGAGTATTGAATTTCATAAAGAAGAGTTTGAAATTATACGTAATCTTCGGCAGGCAGAACGAAAAAAATGGCTGGAAAGGGTCCGGAAAGAGCTTGACCGGTTAAAGAGGGAAAATGAGGAAATTTCCGATGCATACTACTACCTGGATTCAACCTGGCTGCTGCCCTGGCTTTCTTCTTACGTTTTGGATGGTTTCTAAAGCGCTGGTCTATCATTAACTGCTTTACCGTATGTTTATAGGTCTGCCTAAGTCGTATATCTTCGGTTTCATATCGTATTGCATTTATCAATGATTTTCTTGTGTAATTTCGTATCTGTTGGAAAGGTGATGTTTTTTTCCTGTACAGTGGTATCAATCAGTACTTCCTTTTCTTTTGCTTCTTTACTGAATAAGTCAATGGACAATTTCAATAATCTTTCAGCTCCTTCTTCACCGATTCGTTTCCTGAAATGCACAAATTCACTGGGGTCAAATGGTTTGTCGGTCTGGAAATTAACTTCTCCTGTAAAATATTGCCAATAAGGATTTTCCATCCATCTATCCACAACACTCTCATCACTAAGGTTGTAAATGTATTTTAGAAGAATCAGCCCAATCATTCTTCGTAAGGGAACCGAAGGCCGTCCGAATTCCGCATAATACCCCTTGAAATCTTCAGTTACGGATTCCCAATCAATACGATCAGCCAAAACACAGATTTCATGCTCCAAATTAATAAACCGTTTCAACGGTGTCTTAAAAAGATTGAATTGTGGATTTTTTTTCAGTTTTTGCAACCATTTTGCAAGGTTTTCTGGAAAAGTAGCAAATTCCCTGCAATTTATCTCATCGTTTTTATTCAAAATATCAACATAATATGTTAATATACAATGCTTTAATTTTAAATTAAGGAACAACTATTTACAATCATGCCGTTATTTAATAACCTCCTTCGCTAAAGCTACGGAGGTCGAAGGGGGAGAGGCTGCCAGTATAATGTCTGGAGCAACACTCTTTTTGCGTAAGAATGGAGCAAAATGTGTGTGAATACCAAAACCAGACTGCTAATTGATTATATCTCTAGATTTACTATTTTTGTACAAACACTTTAATATGGTTAACTACAAAAATATAATAAGAAGGAATCCAAATAAACGCTTTGGTAAACCTTGTATCAGAGATACCAGAATTACTGTTTATGATGTACTTGGATGGTTGGCATCCGGAATGGATTCCAAAGATATTATTAAGGACTTTCCTGAGTTAACCACTGAGGATATAAAGGCATGCTTAGCCTATGCAGCTGACAGAGAGCATAAATTACAGCATGCATCATGAAACTACTGTTTGATCAAAACATTTCATTTCGAATAACAAAAAAGCTTCAGAGCTATTTTCCCGGATGTATTCACATTTCTGAATGTAATCTAAGTGATTGTGAAGATTCAGAAATATGGGATTATGCTAAAAAAGAGAATTTAGCTATTGTTACTTTCGATGCTGACTTTTATGACATCAGTATTATTAACGGCCATCCGCCAAAGATTATCTGGATCAGAACCGGAAATTTAACCACTGAGGAAATCGTACAACTTTTGATTTCAAACCAAGAGACCATTGAGCCATTCTTACATGATCCAGAATTCTCTGAGTTAGCTTGCCTTGAGCTTGATAAGTAAATACTTTTCCGGAGCATACAATAAAAATCAATTATATTCAGTTATTCCGCTACTTAATCCCGAATAAGTCGGGACAAGTTATAGTGCAGATTATGCGACATTTTCTGTCGTATAAAAATGCATTATGTTAAAGTAAGCTTTGATTGTTTATACAATCATTCCGTTATAAAGCTCGCCACTTTATGTTTCCAAAAAGAAAAAGGGGAGAGGTTGATAGTTTAATGCCGGGGGCAACACTCTTTTTGCGGAGCGGAGCGGAGTGAAATGGGTGTGGAAATTATTGGATTGGAGAGCATTTAGTAAAGCATTATCTTTAATAAAAAAAATGCTAGCAAACAGATGCCAAATTTATACATTATAGCAGGTTGCAATGGTGCCGGAAAAACTACGGCTTCATTTACTTTATTGCCCGAGATGTTAAATTGTGAGGAGTTTATAAATGCAGATGAGATTGCTCGTGGTTTATCACCATTAAATCCCGAAAAAGCAGCAATAGAAGCAGGGAGGATAATGCTTACAAAGATTAATAAGTTAATCCAGAATCAATTTGATTTTGCCTTTGAAACTACACTGGCAACAAAAAGCTATATAAGAACTATTGAATTAGCACGAAAATCAGGGTATCAGATAACTTTAGTTTTTTTCTGGCTTGATACAGTCGATTTAGCTAAAGAAAGAGTCCGAACCAGGGTTAGAGAAGGCGGACATGATATACCTGAGAATGTAATTGAAAGAAGATATTATTCCGGGCTATTCAATCTTTTTGAATTGTATTTACAGAAAAGTGATTATTGGATGATTTTTAATAATTCCAAATCGCTTTCGGAATTAATAGCTGAAGGATACTCTAACCAGGATATT
>JASFVU010000095.1:0-7939 GCA_050049665.1 Bacteroidales bacterium
ATTTGTAATCAATAGATGTAATTTTTCTGAATTTCTCATTACTGTTTATTTTGCTATGGTTTAGTTTTAAAGACGATTGTTTTATTGGAACGCTGCATAAATTTTGCCCATAACTAGTTTAATTGAGAATATTTTGTTCCCATATTATACAAACATTGGTATGTTATGGGAAGGTTTGTTTCACAATATTACAATATAGTTTCCACACATTGAAAATTTATGCCAAATCAGGAACCAGGAGAATAAATTCATCTGGCCGGAATATGGCTTAGCAGCAGTTCGTAAAACTCCCTGCCGGCCCTGCGTTCTGTCCACGGTTTGTGGCCGCAATGCTCAAGGATCGTGAATTCCCGGTCCTTGCCGGGATCCTGCAGGTAATCCCGGATGCCTTCTGCCGGGTGCGGATCATAGTCGCCATGGATGCCGATGACCGGTACTTTGATCGCATGAAGGGCCTGAACAAACACCCCTTTGTTCCTGAGCTCTGCGGCTTCGGCCCAGATCTTTCTGAACAGACCGGGATCCGGCATAACGGTATCCTCATATTCATCTTCGGGATCGAAAGAATCTGTCTTTTGCACCATCCTGTCCAGTTTCCTGAGGGTTTTTTCAGAAGCACCGGTATCATCTTTGTTCAGGTCATCCAACAGGGAAAGGAACGCTGCCTTTTGTTCCTCATCCAGCCTGCTCAGTCGCGTTTCCGGTATTTTGCCGGCATGGGCCGCTTCCAGGGGCGGGCATCCGATCAGGATCAGCTTTTCGGCCAGTTCAGGGAATTTGGAAGCAACCAGGATACTCAGCCATGCTCCCCAGGAAAATCCTATCAGTACAACAGGAGCCCGGCAATGCCTGTCGATGGCATCTCTTAGTTCTTCGGTCTGATCCGCTATGGAATGCCCGGTCTGGTAAGGTTCGATCACACCAATATGCTTTGCAAGCACACGGGCAACGGGAGCCATTTCACCTGCCGCCCCGGGGCCGCCGTGAACAAGCACAACCCGGGCAGGAGAGGGGCCGTATAGTTTGTAATTCCCGGTTGTCTTAACCATGAATACCGATCAGATAGTTAAGGTGGTCCGGGATGCCGTGCCAGCCGTCGAATGCTAATCCGAAGTCTTCCTCAATGGCCGATACATCAAACAGTACCGGTTCGTCAGGCCATCCCGGATCTTTGATTATCAGTTTGCTTGAAGAGTTGCACAACCTTATTGCCTCCCCGGCAATTTGTTCCCAGGTAATGAATTTGGTCCCAAGACCGAAATACACCCTGTTTTTCAAATCCGAGTCAAGGACACGGGAATAGATCTTTGCAAGATCACAGGCATCTATGAATTGCGTACCGTCGTTTTTTATCACCTCGATGGGTTCGTTGTTCAGTGCTTTTTTTACAATCGTCCTGAACCGGTCGTCCGGTTCAATGTCCCCGTCCGGGACAGCGGGATTTCCATAGGTATATCCCGGCCGGACCGTATTTGCCCTGATCTTGTTCTGAAAGGCAATGGCTGTCAGGTATAGTTCGCTTGCTCCCTTGGTGGCACCGTAATAGGTCGCGGACTTTAGCCTGGTTGCTTCGGTAACTTTTTTTACGGGGTTTTTCTCCGGATCGTTGTTCATATATACCCAGTCGTTTGCTGCGGTTGAAGAAGTATAGAGGATATTCTTCACCCCGGCCCGTGCTGCAAGATCAAACAATTGCACCGACGAATGCGTGTCGTTCAGCAACATGTCGACGGGTGAGTCTCCCCAGTGCAGGGCGATGTGGATCAGGGCATCCGATCCTTCCAGGTTTGTTCCGATGATATTAGCATCGTTTATTTCCCCGTGAATAAGTGTTACTCCCTTAAGGTCATGCAGGGCAGATACTTTGCCGGGGTCTCTTGCAAGTACTGTTACTATGTAGTCCAGATCACTCAGGTGTTTCACAACATGAGAACCGATGAAACCGGTTCCGCCGGTAAGGAATATTCTCATTTTTTCCGGGATTATTTTATCCTGCAAATCAAGAGATTTTTTCCTTCATATACAATCCCGGCACCGGAAGTTCCGGAACGGCTTTCCTGAAAAAGTATTTCTGTTATGCTACGCACAGGAACGTTTTTCCTTCCTTATACCCGAGGTTCACCAGGAACTCCCTGATCTGTTCGCGGGCATTGCGGTTGCCGACATAGCTCAAGATGAAATGCTTGCCTGCCGGTGGGGTTTTTGTATATTCTATCACATTCCTGGCAGGATTGGCATGCAGGTCAATATGGAATTTATGCCTTATTCCCAGGTCATGCAGAAGGTCATACCGTTGCCGTGATCGCCTTCCTGCACCCCAGATGACGACCTCCGGATGGAACGGATTGTTCTCTGCCAGCCAGTCGGAAAGGTAGACGGTCTTCATCTCGTAGAAGGCCGGGGTTGAATACCGTTCGTCAACACGGCTGAGCCTGTTCTCATCATCCTTCCATATCAGCAGTTTTTCAGGGAGCTTATGCATTTTTATTCCCTGTTGAAGCCAGTTAAGCCACAATTCATAATCTTCGGGGAAAAGGCCGTCCCTGTAAGTTCCGTATTTTTCCGGCAGTTCCTTTCGAAATACAACCGTAGGGTGTACAAGGGGGGATTCCACAAACCGGTTCACCGAAATATCTTCATGAGAGATCAGCCTGTTGTTCCATTGTACATAATCAAAAAATCCGGATTGTAATTTATTATTCCCGGCATATTCAACACAGGTGGCGACCAGTCCGGTATCCTGATGCTCATCAAGGAACCGTACCTGCAGAGAAAACCGTTCCGGAAGCGATATGTCGTCGGCATCCATCCGCGCAATACAGACGCCCCTGCTTTTTGCGATCCCGGTATTCAGTGCATGAACAATTCCCTGTTTCGGTTCATTGAAAAGCAGTACCCTTTTGTCCTTTTTCGCAAAACGCCTTGCAATTGCCTCACCCGAATCAGATGAATTGTTATTGATGAGCAGCAGTTCAAAATCCGTGAAATCCTGATCCAGAATACTTTTCACACTTTCAGCCAACGTACTTTCCGAATTGTGAAAAGGCAAAATCACTGACAGTTTCGGATCCATACCGGCAAATCCATATTAAATTTACATGAATCGGATATTATATAGTACAACTTAAAATATTTTTTGTTCTTTATCATAAGAGTTTATATACTTTTGACACCTTAAAAAATATTTCTTTCATATGAACGATCATATTGATATTATAAGCAGTCGAACCGGGTTGAGAGCCGAACATGTTTCCAATGTTCTGAAACTGATGGCAGGAGGAGCTACCATTCCCTTTATCAGCAGATACAGGAAAGAAATGACGGGGAGCATGGATGAGGTTCAGGTCGGTGAGGTCCGGGATATGAACGAGAAACTTATTGAGATCGATAAGAGAAGATCCACCATCATAAAGACCATTGAGGAACAGGGCAAGCTGACTCCGGAATTGCAAAAGAAAATTGAAGAAGCCGAAACATTACCCGAACTGGAGGACCTGTACCTTCCCTATAAACCGAAAAAGAAAACACGGGCAAGCATTGCTGCTGAGAAAGGCCTCGAGCCCCTTGCAGCGATCCTGATGAAACAGAAGGAAGTGAATATTCTTGCTAAGGCAGGGGAATTCGTTTCGGATGATGTTCCCGATACTGACGCAGCACTCCAGGGAGCGCGGGATATCGTTGCCGAATGGATCAGTGAGAACAAACGGGCGCGTGATCTCATCCGCAGGCATTTTGAACAGGATGCGTTGTTTTCTTCCAAAATCATCAGGGGGAAAGAGGAAGAAGGAATAAAGTACAAGGACTATTATGATTTTCATGAAAAGCTTTCCCGCTGTCCCTCGCACAGGGTACTGGCCATGAGAAGGGGAGAGGAGGAAGGCATCTTAAGGCTCAGCCTATCCCCCGATGAGGAAAAGGTTCTGAATGCCCTGGAAGAGTTGTTTATCAAAGGGTATTTTGACGTATCCGAACAGGTAAGAAAAGCCCTTCATGACAGCTACAGGAGGTTGCTTCAGCCTTCCATAGAAAATGAATTCAGGGCGTCATCAAAGGAAAAAGCGGACGATGAAGCCATCAGGGTATTTGCCGGTAACCTGAGGCAATTGCTGATGGCCTCCCCATTGGGTGAAAAAAGGATCCTGGCGGTCGATCCCGGGTACAGGACAGGATGCAAGATCGTGTGCCTGGATGCACAGGGAAACCTGCTGCACAATGAGACCATTTATCCGCATCCTCCCCGGAGTGAGACGAAGAAAGCAGCGCACAAGCTCTCCTCTTTGGTTCAGATGTATAAGATCGAAGCGATATCCATAGGGAATGGAACGGCGAGCAGGGAAACGGAGCGCTTTGTCAAGAAAATGAGGTTTGACCGGGACCTGCAGGTTTTTGTCGTCAATGAGGCAGGAGCCTCGGTGTATTCCGCATCAAAGACGGCAAGGGAAGAATTCCCTCAATACGATGTTACTGTCCGCGGAGCCGTGTCAATAGGGCGGAGGCTCATGGATCCGCTTGCCGAACTCGTAAAGATCGACCCGAAATCGATCGGTGTCGGACAGTATCAGCATGATGTGGACCAGGGAAAACTGAAGAAATCACTGGACGAGGTGGTTGAGAGCTGTGTGAATGCAGTGGGCGTTGATCTGAATACGGCGAGCAAACACCTGCTTACTTATGTTTCGGGTTTGGGGCCCCAGATGGCACAGAACATTGTCGATTTCAGGGCCGGGAACGGCGCATTTACCTCCAGGGAAGCATTAAAGAAAGTACCGCGTATGGGGCCCAAGGCTTTTGAACAGGCTGCCGGCTTCCTGCGCATAAGAAATGCCGTAAATCCTCTTGATAACAGTGCTGTTCACCCCGAGAGTTATAAGATAGTAAAGAAAATGGCCGATGACCAGGGAGTTGATATTTCAGCAATGATGGGAAACCCTGACCTGCAAAAGAAGATAGATATCAACAGGTACGTTGGCGGCAGCATTGGAATTCCTACCCTGAAAGATATTCTGAATGAAATGGCAAAACCCGGCAGGGACCCGAGAAGCAAAGCAAAGGTGTTCGAATTCGCCGACGGGATCTATAAGATCGACGATCTGAAAGAAGGGATGGTGCTCCCGGGCATTGTTACGAACATCACCAACTTCGGAGCTTTTGTCGATGTGGGCGTAAAACAGGACGGACTGGTGCATATATCGCAACTGGCAGACAGGTTTGTGTCCGATCCCAACGAAATTGTTCAACTGAACCAGCATGTAAAAGTCAAGGTACTTGAAATAGACATACCGCGTAAGCGGATCCAGCTTAGCATGAAAGAGGCTGATACGTAAATATAACGTGAGTAGTTTAAATAGTAATTAAGAATTAAGTATGAAGCCTGTTTAATTTATAAATTTCATTTTTTAAACTGATTACGATTAAGTTATACTAAGTTTTCTGCAAAAACCAAGTGTAACTAAATCGGGCTAACTTGCTTTGGCACAGAATAATCTGAGAATTTATGAATAGGGCAAGTTAGAATGAAGAATTAAGAATGCAGGAGAAGGTGTTCATACCTTGATGAGTTGATTAGTTGATGAGGTGAATCAATCGAATTGATGAAATGAAGATCCTGACTGGCCAATCGTATATTTCATTTAATTCAGTTCACCAATTTATCGATTCATCAGTTTCACGATTACACGATTACACGATTAAACAGACCTTTGAGTATTGAGGTTTGTTTTTTGGAGCTTAATTGTGATTTGAGATCTGTCTTTTGGAATTTGTTAATATAGCTTATTTTAAACGGTCAAAACAGGATTGTGAATAAAACGATAAAAACAGGAAAACAGAGAAAAACGATCAGGATCTTATATGCTGTTGTTACTCTGGTAACATTTGAATATGCCCTGTTCCTGCTGGGAACCTTTTATTCTGTTTACATGGCCGGAGCGGATATCAGGGAATTTCCCGGTTATTTTTTAAATTCGTATCTTTCAAAAATAATCATAGGATTTACAGCCGGAACTGTAATGATCATTATGACGATTAATCGTTTTGACGAAAGACAAATGATCGGTTTGATCAGGTTTTATCTGATTTCCGTTATCCTTTTTACCGGTCTGGGATATATCGGATTTGTTGCATAATAATATTATATCTGATGACTATGAAACGACATTTCTTTTTTATACCTATTGTTTTTTTCTTTTTTTCATGCTCACATAAAATGAATAAAATGACTGAACCGCCAATGGCAAAAAAAATACCCGTGGAACTGACCATGCACGGGCAAACACGGATCGACAATTATTACTGGTTGAATGAAAGGGACAATCCCGAAGTGATCGGTTACCTGAAAGACGAGAACAGTTATACAAAAGCAATGCTGAAAGATACGGAAGGATTGCAGGATAAGATCTATAACGAGATCATCGGCAGGATAAAGCAGGAAGACAGCTCGGTCCCTTATTTCTTAAACGGTTATTATTACTATACGCGTTTTGAAGAGGGGAAAGAATATCCCGTATATTGCCGTAAAAAGGGAACCCTGGAGGCCGGGGAAGAGGTAATGCTTAATGCAAATGAGCTGGCCGAAGGATATGAGTATTATCATGTCGCCGGTATTTCTGTCAGTCCCGATAACAAAATGATCGCCTACGGGGTCGATACGGTAGGGAGGAGGCTATACACGCTTCATTTTAAGGAACTGGAAAGCGGGAAGGTGCTTGAGGAGTCTGTTCCCGTAACCACAGGAACGGCGGCGTGGGCAAACGATAACAAGACCGTGTTCTTTACAGGGAAAGATGAGCAGACATTGAGGCCCGACCGGATCTGCCGGTACTCTGTTTCAGCCGGAAGGCAACCCGAGCTCCTTTACCAGGAAACGGATGAGACATATTATTGCTATGTTTATAAAAGCCGTTCAAGAAAGTATATCATCATTGTTTCTTCTTCTACGTTGTCGGATGAATACCGGATCTTACCCGCTGACACCCCGGAAGGAGAATTCAGGGTATTTCATCCGAGAGAAAAAGAGCTTGAATATTCCATTGCACATTTCCGGGACAAATTTTATGTGCGTACAAACCTCGATGCAAAAAATTTCAGGTTGATGGAAACCCCGGCAGATGCTACGGGCAAGGAACACTGGACAGAGGTAATTCCGCACCGGGAAGGTATTTTGTTTGAAGGTTTCCTGAATTTTGACAATTTCATGGTCATTGACGAAAGGATAAAGGGGAATACGAACCTGAGGATCGTGGATATGAATACGGGTAAGGAACACAATGTTCCGTTCAGTGAGGAGGCATACAGTTGCTGGATGTCGGCAAATCCCGAAATTTCCACCGACCTGTTTCGTTTCAGTTACTCCTCCCTGACAACTCCGGTCTCGACGTATGACTACAACATGAAAACACGGCGGAAAGTACTTAAAAAACGGCAGGAAGTTGTGGGTGGGCACTATCCGGAGGACTATTCGGCCGAACGATTGTTTGCGGCGGCTCCTGATGGAAAGGAAGTCCCGGTCTCACTAGTTTATAAAAAGACCACACCTCTTGACGGGTCGGCACCATTGCTTTTGTACGGGTATGGCTCGTACGGCAATACATATGATCCTTCCTTTAACAGCGCCAGGCTGAGCTTGCTGGACAGGGGATTTATATACGCCATTGCACATGTCAGGGGAGGGGAATTCCTTGGCCGTGAATGGTATGAAGACGGTAAGCTGATGAACAAGAAAAATACGTTCACGGACTTCATTGCCTGTGGCGAACACCTGGTGGACAAGCACTATACGCAAACCGACAGGCTGATGGCTTACGGAGGCAGCGCCGGGGGATTGCTTATCGGAGCGGTCATCAACATGCGGCCCGATCTTTTTGAAGGCGTGATCGCTGCCGTACCTTTTGTGGATGTGGTAACCACTATGCTCGATGAATCTATCCCGCTTACCACCGGC
>JASFVU010000096.1:0-7937 GCA_050049665.1 Bacteroidales bacterium
TGTCTATCAGATTGTACCTTCCATTGATCCGTTAACACGTAAAAACAGGCAAAGAAGTACGCAGGAAGCAATGGATTCGCTTAGCGGCTTATTTAATGAATACGATATTGATCCGGAACGCCCGATCGTTCTTGCGGTATCGCGGTATGATATCCATAAGAATCAAAAAACCATCGTAAAATCATTTAAGGAACTCAAAAAAGATTCAACGGTTCAGAAACTGAAGCCCCAGCTTATTATTGTCGGTAATTCTGCCAGTGATGATCCCGAAGGGATGGAAACTTACAGAGAAATTGTAAAGGAAATAGATGACGATAAGGACATCTATCCCTTGCTGAACATCCCTGACAACGATGAGAACATAGGAGCATTGATGAAGCTGGCAACAGTTTTTCTTCATGTGTCAACAAAAGAGGGGTTCGGTCTGGTCGTTACGGAGGCATTGTGGCAGGGAACGCCGGTTATTGGAAGTAAGACAGGCGGTATAGTATTGCAGGTTATCCCGGCCAAAACAGGATACCTGGTAGAACCATTTGATATCGAAAGGATCGTTGGTTTTACAAAACACCTTTTGCTGAACAAAGAGGACCGCGATAAACTGGGACTGCAGGCCATTGAACATGTAAGAGAGAATTTCCTGATCACCAGTCTTGTTGAAAAATATATCAAACTAATGCGATTCCTCCTGGGTACCGATTATCCGTACTTTAGAATATAACGAAAAAGCATTCAGGGTTCTGTTCATAAATTTCGATTTCTTTCCATGAAACCAGGGATGACTGATGATTGTCGAACCAAAGACAAGCCGGTATCACTCATGAATTTTATTTTCTCCCCTCCTTTTATGCTTCCACCGTCTGTGCGACCATAAGTAATTTTCCGGCTTTTTACGAACAATGCTTTCAACAAACCGCATATATTTCTCGGTTAATTCGCCTGGCTTTGTATTTTCCGGGTGTTCTTCGAGCTTCTTCAGTTCCACCTCATAATACCCTCTTTTTACCCGCTGAACATCATAATATACAACAGGCATCTTGTAGCGTCTGGCAAAATACTCGGGCCCCAGCAGACAGCCTGTTTCCTGGTTCAGAAAAGTCATCCAGTAAGTCGCATTCGGATTGGAAGGATTTTGATCAGCCCCAAAAAACAGGGTAACCGGCTCATTATAATTTATACGGAATGCATTCCGCAATTCTTTTAGGTTGATCATATGAGATCCAAGCTTATTTCTTTCCCTTGTAATGTACCGTTCCAGGTGCTTATTTGAGATCGGCGTATAAAATGCGTACAGTTTATGTTGAATCTCTGTCGGTACGATGATAATTCCCCATTCCCAATTGCCATAGTGAGCCCCCACAGAAACAACACTAATGCCTTTATCATAATATTCCCTCATGAGTTCGGGATTTTTAAACTTGTAGCGCTTATGCAAAGTGCTTTTGCTCATGGAAAACCCTTTTATACCTTCTACCAACAGGTCACAAAGATGCTTATAAAAGGCTTTTGCGATCTTTTTTATTTCTTTCTCGTCCTTTTCCGGAAAAGATCTCTCCAGATTTTGCATCACTATTTTTTTTCTGTATTTTATGACATAATAAAGAAAGAAGCGCAGAAAATCGGATATCCGGTAGACGAGAAAGAACGGAAACAGACCGAATAATTTTATGGATATAAGAATGATGTAAAATGTAAGGCGCATGGATAAATATTCATATCATTTCTTACCTGATAAATGCGTTCGGTGAAGATCACAGTTTACCGCATACAAAATAAAGAGTTTTTTGATAATTTCCATAATATTACAGTTATCGCGCAATGATTATGCAGGTATTTCAATTATGGGTTTCATAAATTATTTCTCAGGCATAAAAAAGAGGCTGTCTGAACTGACAGCCTCTTAGATTAAGCTATATGATTTATTAGTTACTAGACTAATTTAACATTAACAGCATTTAATCCTTTTTTACCCTGTGTAAGCTCAAATGTAACATCATCTTCTTCTTTGATCTTATCGATCAGTCCGCTAACGTGTACAAAATGTTCTTCACCGGTTTCATTGTCTTTTATGAATCCATAACCTTTGGATTCATTAAAAAATTTTACTTTACCTTCTTTCATAATTAATAGTTAATAATAATAATGTGTAAAATTAAGGATAAAATACAACATACAAACCTTTTTGTAAATAATATTATTTAACGATTTTCCTGTAGTAAATGATTTGTTGCTATAGGCCGGGCAGTATGGAAGTCTGCTGAATTTTAATACACTTCCGGAATAATTGTCTGATCCGTGAATGGCGGCCGAACATATTTATGACTTTCTTGTCTGGGAGGCAATTTAATTTTTGCAACGGGTAACTCCTTATACGGGATTTGTGATATCAGGTGTCTTATGCAATTTAATCTTGCTCTTTTTTTATTGTCTGCCGGGACGACAAACCATGGTGATTGTTTAATATCGGTATACTTGAACATCTCATCTTTTGCCATGGAATATTCAACCCATTTTTCCCTTGAAGAAAGGTCCATGGGGCTCAGTTTCCAACGCTTGACAGGATCGTCTCTCCTGGCCTGGAACCTGTTTTCCTGTTCTTCATCGGAAACCGAAAACCAGTATTTTATTAAAATAATGTCAGACCGGATTAGCATTCTTTCAAATTCAGGACAGGAACGCATAAATTCCTGGTATTGATCTTCCGTACAGAAACCCATTACATGCTCTACTCCCGCCCGGTTGTACCAACTGCGATCAAACAGCACCATCTCTCCGGCAGCCGGTAAATGGGCTACATACCTTTGAAAATACCATTGCGTTTTTTCTTTTTCCGTAGGAGTCCCAAGTGCCACAACACGGCATATCCTGGGATTCAGGCTCTGCGATATCCGTTTTATCACCCCGCCTTTTCCTGCAGCATCTCTGCCTTCAAAAATCACCACAACCCTGAGTCCTTTATTCTTTATCCATTCCTGAAGTTTTACAAGTTCTATCTGAAGCTTTCGAAGTTCCTTTTCATAAAATTTTCTTTTGATTTTGCGCTTGTCGCTTTTAACCGGTTCAACTTCTTTCGTTTTCCCCATGTCTCATTACATTGATTTGCAACAAGACTAAAATTAAGAATATTCTCGATTAATACAGTGTTCTGTGCCGAAAAAGAAAACAAAAGACTTGTTATCCTCTTACACTTGCTTCAGGCAGTCTTTTTTCAAGGTCCCTGAATTGACCGTAATTTTCTATGCCGATCGTAAAACAATCAACATAATTCTGTGCAAGAATAAACTGGAGGCTTTCATCGATCCTGTCCGATAGTTTTCCGGCTCCAAGTATTTTCATTCCGATAACGGATTTTCCCGAATCTTTCATTTGCTTCAATACATCAACGACCAAAGGAACTGTGGCATCCATAATAGCTCCGGCAAGATTGATCCTGGCCAGGTCAACCTGTACCCAGTCTGTTTTTACGGCCGTTTTGAGTGCTCTCAGCGAATGACATGATACCCCGTGTGACCTTACAATGCCTTCTTCACGTGCCCGGGACAGAACGTTCATGGCACCCGCTTTGATTTCAGGCCAGTTTTCATCCATCATCATATGCAACAGCATGACGTCTATATAATCTGTTCCCAGTTCACGACGGAAACGGTCAATATCTTCCTTCATCTCTTTTTCTGAGGTTGCATGCGTTTTTGTCAGAATAACCACATTTTCACGGGGAACTCTTTTAAGGGCTTCTTTCAAATGAGGGTATGTTCCGTACTGATCGGCCGAATCCCAAAAAAGCACCCCATGATCATAGCCTGCGACAAGCAAATCAGCCAACCCTTTGATCCCAAGCTGACGCGTTTGATTTGATCGCTTTGCCCAGCCGTTTGTACCTGTTCCGACAGCCATTCTGGAAACTTCTATGCCCGTATTTCCCAGCGATACCCTGTCTGATATATATTTTCTGCCCGATCCGGCGTACCTGTGATAAGGAAAAGGATACAACGCCAGAAAGCTGCTTAGAACTGAATTCCTGATAAAGTGTCTGCGTTTCATAACAAATAAGCCTGAGGGATTATCTGCATATATTAACAAGCAGTTCAAACAAATTGTTGAATAAAATCCATGCCCATTAATAAAATATTTTGCAAGTTGTTGTTAATGTGTGTAAATTCATAACAGGAATACCACCCATATTGCCTTTATATGAAAAAAAAAGCATTCTTCGGCATTTTGTTTATCTGTGTTTCCTTCATTATTTCAGGTCAGGATTTTGACAGAATGGATTTTTTTGAAGCAGATATGCTTTTACTGGAGAAAAACTATCAAAGCGCACAAAAAATATATGAAAAATTATTAAAGTCAGAGCCGGATAATGCAAACCTGAACTTCCTGAACGGACTATGCCTTGTAAACATACCCGGAAGAAAGAAAGAAGCTGTTGAATTTCTTGAAAAAGCTGTTCCTTTTGCTTCAGAAGACTATAAATATGGAAGCCCGAAAGAAACGAATGCACCCCTGGAAGTAATAAAGTACTATGCTCTGGCAAATAAAATGGACGGTAACATTCCCAAAGCCATTGAATTGTTAAATGAATATTTATCAGTCCTGGGAAATGATGATGAGGAGATGGAAGTTGTCAACAGGCTACTGGAATCCTGTAATACCGCACAGAGAATGATCGCAAATCCGGTTTTTTATGAAAAATCGGATCTGGGTACGGCAACACTGTCAGAGATGTCTAAACAGTATCCCGTGGTTAATTATGATGAAACAATGTTGTTTTTTTCTGTGGAGGGTAAATACAAAGACGATATATATTTTTCGGAAAAAGTGGACGGAGACTGGACAGAAGCCGTTAAGATCACAGCACATCTGGGACTGAAAAGTGAAGGATTTCCTACTTCGGTTTCCTTTGATGAAGAACGATTATATCTCACAGTCAGAACAGGGACGACAACTGATATATATTACTCCTTCCGGAAAAACGGAAGGTGGCAGAAAATGCTGAAACTTGATAAATCAATTAACACAAGGGACTGGGAATCGGACGCCTGTGAATCTCCGGATGGAAAATACCTTTATTTTGCTTCAGACAGAAAAGGTGGTTTGGGAGCCATGGATATCTACCGATCGGAAAAAGATGAGAAAGGGCGGTGGGACAAACCCGTGAATCTGGGACCAAAAATTAACACCCCGTTAAATGAGATCATGCCGATAGTAAATAAGGATAATTCGAAATTATTCTTTAAATCCGAAGGACATGAAAATATAGGGGGTTATGACATCTTTTATGTGTTAAATACAGGGAATAAAGAATGGGGTGACCCGGTTAATTTGGGTTATCCGATCAACACTACCGATGATGATATTCACTATATACCGGCAGGTGCGGGGAACTGTGGTTATGTATCATTGAGCGATCCGGCACACAATGGAAACCTGAATATCTATCACATTGAGATCCTGAAGGAAGATCCCTATAAAAAATTCAATATCTCGGGCCGTGTAACACTTGGGGACGGAACAACCGACTACAGGGATATTACCATTGAAATTATCAGTACGGAAACCTACGAACAGATATTTTCCCTTATGCCTCATGAAACTAACGGGAACTTCACCTTTGAACTGGGCAGGGGAAAATACATGATCAATGTTGTTAAACCGGATTATGATATGTATACCGATCTGGTCGATCTTACATCTTATAAAGAAGACAATTACATGATCAATCCGGTTCTTGAATCAACCGCGACGGTGGTTGAACAAACCGAAGTTACTGAAATCATACCTGAAGAAGTACCTCCGGCTGAGGAACAACCCGAAAACAGTCCGGAGGATTTTTCTCCGGTCCCTGAAGAGCAGACTGTTTCGGTCCCGGAAGAACAAATCAATAATGATACTTCCGGTGAAGCTGAAATTCCGCTATGCACCTCAGTAAATGCTCATTATACGATTCAGATAATGGCTTCTTACCAACAGATCGACCCCGCTGATATGGATCCTTCCCTGTCAATTGAAATTCAGAAAGGGGAAGACGATTATTACCGGTATATTACCGGTGTATTTAACACGCTGGCTGAAGCTGAAAGTATAAAGAACGAAATTATACTGACAAAATATAAAGATGCTTTCATCCGGTATTATACCCTGGACGATTATCTTAATAATCCTGTGCGACCGGTCACCTATACTATCCAGGTTATGGCACTGAAAAAAGAGATAGACCTGAACACGTTCAAATATCTTTCAGACATAAAGGTCAGTTTTGGAAATGATCAGATCTACCGGTATACTGCCGGAGAATATCCCTCTATCTTATCAGCCAGAAAAAAATTACAGGAAATCATGAGTCTGGGCTACGAGACCGCTTTTATCAGACAAACTTCCGGAATTTCTAATTACTGATAATAATATTGCTTCTTAATAGCTGTTTAGCAGGGTTCTGAAGAGAGATAATCAGATTTTCCTTTTAGTATGACTTTTGTAAATCGGAGCCCGCATATCCGATTTTATGGCTTCTGAAATCTTTTTTTGTTCCATTGGGCTTACAGGAATCAGATGATTTACAATGGCATGTGCTTTAGCAAAATTAATGTCCAGTTTTTCAGCCAACCAGGTAGCCCTTGTCCTTTTCAGGTATCTCTCATCTTCGATTTTAGACATATGGAAATTTATATTGGTTTGTGAATTGTGAAGTTATAAAATTATCCCTTATTGCTTATGGTTGATCTTTATCCATCTGGCAATTTGGTTGCTTGCTTGTTCCTGGGCGCCGGTTTTGTCAGCCGTAGCAGCGAATGCTGCGAAGGAAGGCTTTGCTATCCGAAGCGGCGAATGCTGCGAAGGATGGGTACTTGTTTAAATGTTTAATCTTGTAATTGGTGATTAAATGAAATATAACGATCAGCTTATCAGAATCTTAAGTTCATCAATTCATCATTTCCAATTGGTGTTTGAATCCCCCCTGTAAGTCCCCCCAAGGGGACATAAACCTTTGGGTTAAACTATAGAGTTTGTAATTTCACTTCATCGCCTCATCAACTAATCAACTCATCAGGTATGGTGGGCGGTTTGTGACGACGATCCTCAATCATATCATAAAAAAACCCGGATATTGGAATCCGGGTTTCGTAAACCGATAACTTGTTAATTCATAATGATCTTTTTGTATATGGTATTTTCGCCATCATAAAGTTGAAGAATGTATATCCCGGGAGCCGTATTTAAAAAGAGTTCGACCGAAGGTTCGTTTTCGGCATTGAATACCCCGATCTGCTGCCCGTTAAGATCCAGTACCTTGATCTGCCGGATATTTTCTGTTCCTTCAATGACTATTCTTCCTTCCGTTACAGGATTGGGAAATACGGAAAATCCTGATTCTGATCCGTGGATCCGGATACCGCTCGGTATCTGGTTTGAAACAGCTATTTCCAAAGTCCCCTGTTTTCCGGAACCGTCTATTGCCCTGGCGGTTACTGTTACTGAGCCGTTGTCAACTGCTGTTAACAGGCCATCTGAATCAATGGTTGCCAGATCCTCATCGCTGACACTCCAGGCGACGTCTTTTATAGTTGCCGTATCGGAAAGAACCGTAGGGATCATTTGTAATGTCCCGTTGTCCTCATCAATGGAGGTAACATCACTTTCAGCTGACACAATTACCGAGTCAACCGGTACAAAATTGTCCTGTATGTAAGCCTTCAACCAGACAAGTGCCGGACGTTCTTCGCCTTCGGACCCTATCAGATATGCACCCTGGGCAGTTCTCCACAAACCAATCCTGAATCCCCAAAGTGTAATTCCCTGTACTCCCGTATGTTCCCAGAAAACAGGAAATAACCGCTGGTATTCTTTTAATTGTATCTCATCCGAAAGACCATCAATGTCCATTTCTGTAATATAGACGGGTAATCCGGTGGCTGCCAGAGAATCAAGATTTCTGGTAATGG
>JASFVU010000097.1:0-7915 GCA_050049665.1 Bacteroidales bacterium
CAAAATGAAGATGTGTCAGCACAACGTCGGTTATATCGCCGGTTGTGAATCCACAGGACCGGATGGATTTTTCAAGGGAATTTTCACCATTGAGGTAATAGTAGCTGAAGAATTTTTCATTCTGTTTCGTTCCTAAACCGGTATCGATCAGGATCAGCCTGTTATTTGTATCGATCAGAAGGCACCTTGTTGCCAGGTTACACAGGTTGTTTTCATCTGCGGGATAAACCTTGTTCCAAAGTGACTTGGGCACAACGCCGAACATGGCACCGCCGTCCAGCTTAAAATTTCCTGCCTCTATCTTAAATAATTCCATGGGGTGACATGTATTTTACATTTCAAAGATAAAACCTTTTTCCGTTAGGCTGTCGTATCTGTTTTTATCGAATTTATACAAACGTGCGGATCGGTGGGCAACACCTGTCTGTTTTTCATCTAACGGGATAAGAAGGTTCATTTTCATGATCTTTCTCCGGAAGTTGGGTTTATCGAATTCCACATCATATATGGCCTCATAAAGCTCCTGCAAATCCAGAAGTGGAAATTTGTCCGGTAATAAGTTGAATCCGATAGGCTTGTATTTTAATTGTTGTCTTAACCTGGCCAAAGATTTTTCAACAATGTTCAGATGATCGAAAGGCAGATCCGGCAGTTTTTTTACATCAAACCAGCGGGCATCACTGGCATCGGGACCCGGATTGATTTTGTACTGGCCGGGCTTTACCAAAGCATAATAGACAACCGTTATTACCCTTCCGACAGGGAAACGATCAACATCTCCGAATGCACCCAGTTGTTCCATAAAAAGGCCCTTAACGCCGGTCCTTTCTTCCAGAACCCTTGCAGAGGCCTGATCAATGTTTTCGTTATACCGGATGAAGCCACCGGGCAAAGCCCACATCCCGAAGGATGGTTCAATGCTTCGTTTGATCAGTAATACCTTGAGTGATGCTTCTTCAAATCCGAAGATGACGCTGTCGACTGATAAGGGTTCGATGATTTTTTCAGACATGCCAATCGAACAATTTTGAAACATAAACTTAACGAAAATAAATGAGTTATAGTCAGGAGGACAATTAATTTTCATGGTATCTCATCAAAATGATTATGTATTTTAGCCTGTAAAAGGATACGCTGTAATCAATGAAGTTACATTTTATTGCCATAGGGGGAGCAGCCATGCATAATCTGGCAATTGCCCTGAAAGAGAAAGGATACAACATATCGGGTTCGGACGATGAAATTTTTGAACCTTCCCGCTCCCGGCTGAAGCGACACGGACTCTTACCTGAAAAAGCCGGATGGCATCCGGAGAAAATCACCGGGGGCCTTGACGGTGTGATCCTGGGCATGCATGCAAGAAACGATAATCCCGAATTAAGCAAGGCAGAGGACCTTGGATTGAAACTGTATTCCTTCCCCGAATACCTGTATGAACAGACCAGGAATAAAACAAGGGTGGTCATTGCAGGGAGCCATGGGAAAACCACCATAACGGCAATGGTAATACATGTCCTGACCCATTGCGGAAGAAAGTTTGATTTCATGGTCGGTTCACAGATCGAAGGTTTTGAAACCATGGTGTCACTTAATGATAACACTGATCTGGCAATTTTTGAGGGAGATGAATATTTGTCTTCTCCGCTTGATCCGACACCGAAATTCATTCATTATAAACCTCATATTGCCCTGGCATCGGGAATTGCCTGGGATCATATCAATGTATTTCCAACGTTTGAGGAATACGTAAATCAGTTCAGGATACTTACCACGATCATTGAAAAGAACGGGCATTTTGTCTGTTATTCAGGCGATGAATTGCTCCGGGAGCTTGCGGAAAGCTGCAGAAAGGACATCTCCGTTCACCCATACTCCACACATGCTTCTGTCAAAAAGCAAGGGAAATTCTGCCTGACACGCAAAGGGCATCGGGATACGGAGATCGGGTTATTCGGAGATCACAACCTTCAGAACATCAGCGGGGCAAAATGCATCTGCGGTATTCTTGGGATCGGAGAAGAGGAATTCTATACGGGCATTTCAACTTTCGGAGGTACACGGAAAAGATTGCAGGTCATAAGAAAAACAAAGGATTCAACCGTATTCATGGATTTCGCTCATTCACCCTCCAAAGTACGGGCAACCGTTCAGGCTGTACGGGAAAGTTATCCGCATAAAAAAATGATCGCTGTTCTGGAACTGCATACTTTCAGCAGCCTGACAAGCAAGTATATTCCGGAGTACAAAGGAACCCTGGATGCCGCAGAGGAGGTTCTGAAACAAAAAAACCTGGAAAAATTTACGGAAGAGTTCATTCGGGAAAGTTTTCGAAACGATGATCTTATCGTTTATTCCGATACAAAAAAGCTGGCCGGTTACATTTCTCAGATCCATTTTAACAATGTTGTGCTTTTGTTTATGAGTTCGGGAAATTATGGTAACATCGGTGTTGAACAACTTACAAGAGGGTTGTAACCGCAAAAGATGCGGATTGTTTTTCGGACTTCAGTTTGATATTTTCGCAGAGACTGTTAAATTTATAGGCTCCAATCAAATGAATTCAAATGGAAATAAAAGGAACAGCCGTAGTAGCCATAAGAGATTATGTAAAGCTCAATCACAAAGAAGAATACGACAAGTGGATCGATTCCATGCCGGGAGAGTCATCGAACCTGTTTAAGGGTGCTATTGA
Source organism: Bacteroidales bacterium (assembly GCA_050049665.1). Taxonomy (GTDB): domain Bacteria; phylum Bacteroidota; class Bacteroidia; order Bacteroidales; family UBA10428; genus UBA10428. The sequence continues at coordinate 2,693 of JASFVU010000097.1, forward strand.
TTCTTCAAAATGGTATCCGTTAAAGGAAGGGGGGATCATACCAACAAAGAAGGCAGTTGATCTTTTGTTTGAAGGGAATTATGAAAAAGGCCCCTGGATAATGGGGCGTTTTAGTGCGGAAAAAGCATTAACGGGGATTTATAAAATATTTGTTAAAGCTTCGTCTCCGGGTTACATCGTTCAGCGGGCATCAAGGATATTTGCCACTTACTACCAGCCATGCAAGATGGAAGCAAAGAAAAGTACCGACAACAGCACCCTGCTGGAAATATCTGATATGACCGAGAGTGATCCGGTGATTGAAAACAGGATCGGAGGCTGGATTGAAAAGGCATTGGAAATATCGGGAGCGGGGAAAGTTACATTCGATATACCAAAGTCGATTACCCGGGGAGATGATGTGACACAGTTTGATATACACTGGGAATAATCATCATCTGTGCCGGGAGCAGGTAATTTGTTTTTTAAACAGAAAATTTTCGTGTAATAATTAATCGTTTTTTCACGTTAAACTAGTTACTTTGAACAAATTGATTTTTTACTTTGTTTCAAAGTAAGTTACTTAAAAACCCTAAATATGAAAAAACCTACAACTAAACCAACCCGAAAAGGGACAATCCTTGCGGTTTTACTGTTATCTGCAATTTTTTCTCTTTCTTATTCAGCGTATTATGATAATACGGAAACAATTTTTAAGTTCAGGTCCGAGTACAGGATCAAACGGGTACCGGACGGGACGGTTACCATTTATACGTTCAACAAACAAGGCGAAAAAGAAGAATATGTTTTTAAGGATTTTAATGCTGATGTGGTGCTTTCAGTTTACCGCCGTATTCGTGTAAGTCAGATAGCAGCGACCATGTCAAAAAAATATTATCTTTCCGAATCTGAGAGCAGAAGAGGAGTAAAGAGGGTTCTGAATGTTCTGGAACAGTGGGATATGATAACACAATGAACGAAACAGACTGATCGTTACCGGATTTACTTTAATCCGGAGAGTAACCTTTTTCATGGATACTTTTCAGGCAGTGATACATTCCCGGTAAAATGTACGGACTGTCAAAAATATAGTTGGCATCTATTGTTTTTATTAAAAAAAAATCTACTTTTGCTCACCCAAAAATCGGGCAAGCGAATGGTCCGTTCGTCTAGTGGCTAGGACGCCAGGTTTTCATCCTGGTAACAGGGGTTCGATTCCCCTACGGACTACCAAAAAAGAGTGAGCGTGTGAGCGAGAGCGAGCAGTCTTGCTCTTTTTTCTCAAAACTCACTCTCACCCTCACACTGAGAGGCATAATTGAGGCCAGAGAGATACTTTCAAAGCATTATTTTTCCTCCATCCTATTTTGTTTTTACAGGGTGGAGGTTTTTTTATTACCGGGGAATCGAACCAGCCCCCTCCCCGTCAGCCCTGCAGTCTGGCCCCTCACTAAAATGCTCCACCGGAGCATTTTATAACGTTCGGTCCTCCTACGGACTACCAAAAAAGAGTGAGCGTGTGAGCGAGAGCGAGCAGTCTTGCTCTTTTTTCTCAAAACTCACTCTCACCCTCACACTGAGAGGCATAATTGAGGCCAGAGAGATACTTTCAAAGCATTATTTTTCCTCCATCCTATTTTGTTTTTACAGGGTGGAGGTTTTTTTATTACCGGGGAATCGAACCTAGCCTTCAGTGATTCTGCTGATCCATTCCGTCAATTACGGGGAACCACGTAGTGATCTGGCCAGATCAGTTCCTGTTTCGTGTACCGTGTTTTTGATATTTAGCAGAGTTTAATTCTGAAACCAGGTATAGTGTTCCTGCAGAGCAAAAAGACGGCCGGGAAAGATCAAGGAAAACCCATCCAAATGACTTACATTTGGGTTAAGAGAAACCTTCAGGAAGACTGCTTATGGCTACCCGTATAGTTGGTAACGATGAGATCCACCGCGAACTGCTGCCTGCTATTCAGGGAGCCCGTGAGTTTCTGTGGATAGGAACAGCCGATATAAAAGACATGCAGGTGAGAAACAAAGGCAAAGTGGTTTCTTTTCTGAGTGTACTGAACGATCTGCTGAAGAGAAATGTTTCCATACGGCTTTTGCATGCCAGAGAACCCGGTGAAAATTTCAGGAAAAGCTTTGACAGGCATCCGCGCCTCTGGGATCAGATGGAACGCCAGTTATGTCCCAGGGTGCATTTCAAGATCATTGTCGTGGACGGGACTTTTGCTTATACAGGATCAGCCAATGTAACGGGAGCAGGAATGGGTATGAAAAGTGTAATCCGCCGTAATTTTGAGTCGGGCCTGATTACTGATGAACCAGCCATGGTAGCATCCGTAATGGATCAGTTCGATTCCGTATGGATGGGCTCTTTTTGCAAAGCCTGCGGTCGCAGTGACTATTGCGGGGATACGATTATTTAGAACGCATTGTGTATTTGTCATTGCTGCTGTATACAGGGAGAAACAATCCGGCCGGGTCGGTTCCTGGTTTTGTACTTTTTATGTGATCCCTATCTTCTCACCACCTCACATTTTCCCCAGCCTGAACCTCCTGTAATTCTGGGTGGTGATGATCTTTTTTTCAAACAAGTAGTTGCCGAAAGCATGCATGTGCTTGAGGTATTTCCTAAGGGTAGAGGAGGCGTAATGTATCCTCACGGGTTTGCCCTTTCCCTTGAGATAGCCGTTCCCGCCAAGGTAGTTGAAATACCGCCTGAGCCAATTGTCATCGTAGGCAGTAACAATGCAGTTGTCTCCCGATTCGCTGATATAAGTTTGAATGGCTTTTTTTGAATGGTTATAGGAAGCGGGGGCACAGGTGCTGATGAAATCGTCCCAGTGATCGAGGATAAAATTCTTTTCGTACAGGCCCAGTTCCCGTTTCAGGTCGAGGTATTTTTCAGCTTCGGAATTGCTGATGAAGTTGAGGAATTCGGCATCGGAAGCAAATTGTCCTTTGTGATAGGCAGAGATGAGTCCATCCGTTTCTTTCCGCCGGTTGTCCTGCAGGATCTGTTCCGGTTCACGGTAGGCAAGGGTCATTATTTTGTTCCGTGAGATCTCAATTTTTCTGTGCACAAGCAGGAAGACCGCATTCGTAACTTTTTTTTCGGTTTTATCGATCAGAGCATTGAGCGCATCCAGGGAGATATGGTATTTTCCCCCGATCGCATATCCGTTGTACCAGTTTTCGGCCTTTACACTGATGGGAAACCGGGAGCCATCCACCATGTCATAAACGGGCACTTCAAAATCCTTCTTACTGATGGTCCTTACCCTGATCATGACCTGTCGTCCGTGACTGCTCTCATACCTTTTCAGGGTTCGGGATATGGTATAGGGTAATTTCATTAGTCACCTTAATTAGACACCAGCAAAAATAATGATAAATTACTAAAAATAAGATAGAAAAGAGTTACAAATCATAATATGATTCCTATTGGGACAAAACAGAAATCACCGGGTAAGAACTGCAATTTTCATACAATCCAACAGGCAGATATTTTATTCTTTTTTTCCATCAAACCTTTCCCGGCAGGATACTGTTACTGTTAAACGGATTTAAATTTATTAACTACATTTGTTATTGAAAATACTATTCATTAATCAAAAACCATTTACCATGAAAAGACTGTTTTTTTTGGTTCTTCCGGCTATGCTCATAGCCGGATCGCTTTTTGGCCAGGAAAAAGTTAAGATCGAAAAGGCCGAGGACCTGCCCAAGCACAATTATCAGCTTCCCAATACCAATTTATCCGAACTGATCAATGACCGGGATGAGCTTATCAAACTCGCCGGTGAAGTCGGGAAAGACCTCAAAGAAGACCTGGATAAATACGAATTTGCCGATCAGTCGATATTGAAAGCCTACTACGATGATCTGAGTACAATTGCCCAGCTTGAAGGGAATTACGACAAAACTTTGAAGTACATCTATAAAGCCAGGGAACTGTCGGACAAAGAAGCTGAAAGGCTGGTAAGGGCCAGTGAGATCGAGGCATATATCCTTGCCAGAAAAGAAGGCATTGAAGAGGAGGATAAGTTTAAAGAACAGGTACGGTTGAATCTTACCGCTCATCTTGATACACTTCCTTTTGAGATCATTCAGGAAGAGGTGGAAACAAGAAAAGGAAGAGCAGGGATTTACACTAAAAATCTGGTGACCGGATATTTGGAAGGCGAAATGCAGACCACGGTAGATAATTCGGAAGGATATGTTCCGTTGGGTATTGTTACAGGGCTGATTTCGATCAGGAATGCGTTAGATTATTATCTGCCGAATAAGGAGGTGTTTGCCGAAGTATTTACTGATCTGCTTAACAGGAAAGCTGAAAAGGTTGAAAAGAAAGACATCTGGAAAGAAAGAGAAGTGGTGTTAAAAGCGACGGATCATTATGAGCCGGTTATTATAGGCATATGGGATACCGGAGTTGACATTGACGTATTCCCTGAAGATAACAGGTGGATGAATAAAAATGAGAAGATTGACGGAAAAGATGATGATAACAACGGATATGTGGACGATGTTTATGGTATTGCCTATGATTACGAAGGAAGAAAAGAGGCATCCATTCTGATCCCTGAAGCGCATAACCTGGACAACCTGGAAGAACTGCAGGAACTGGAAAAGGGATTGATCGACATGATGGCCAACATAGATAGTGAAAGGGCAGCGGCATTTAAAAAGAAAGCAGCAGAAATGTCTCCCGAAGAATATGAGCAGTTTTTTGAGTTACTGAATCTTCTCGGCTCTTATAATCATGGTACACATGTAGCCGGAATTGCAACCGATGGTAATCCTTTTGCCAGAATACTTTCGGCCCGGTTGACCTTTGACCATAAAAACCTTCCCGATGTTCCGACAATGGAAACGGCAGAGCGATGGGGAAAGATGTATGAAGATGTCCTGAAATATTTCAGGGATCATCATGTGCGGGTTGTAAACATGAGTTGGAGCATGGATATACGGATTGATATTCTTCCTGCACTAAGAAGAAATGGCGTTGGGAAGGATGAGGAAGAAAGGTTTGAAATGGCAAAAAAGATGTTTGCCATTCATGAAAAAGCATTTTATGATGCCATGGAAGCAACCCCTGAGATTCTGTTCGTCACGTCAGCAGGGAACAGCAATAATGATGTTGATTTTGCCGGATCAATTCCTTCCAGCTTTAACTTTCCGAACATCCTGACTGTTGGTGCGGTGGATATTGAAGGGAAGAAAACCGGATTTACAACG
>JASFVU010000098.1:0-7853 GCA_050049665.1 Bacteroidales bacterium
ACAGGAAGATAATAATATCAAAGGAACTGGATTAGGTTTATCGATATCCAAAAACCTGGTGGAATTATTGGGTGGACAAATGTGGGTCAGTTCAGTGCCGGGCGAGGGAACAAGGTTCTGGTTTCAATTGCCTTTTGAAACGGTAATTGAAGAACAGGATATGAATAATCCGGAACAGGAAAAGTCCATTAACGGAAAATACAACTGGAAAAAGCATACTTTCCTGATCGCCGAAGACGATGATAACAGCTATGCCTACCTGAAGGAAATATTATACAAAACAAATGTTCGTCTTGTGAGAGCTGTCAATGGAAATGAAGTGGTTGAAGCCGTAAAATTTTCCGATGACATTGACCTTGTGTTAATGGACATCCGAATGCCTTATAAAAACGGCTACGAAGCAGCAAAAGAGATCAAGTCCATGTACCCCAAATTACCCGTTATCGCCCAGACAGCCTCTGCCATGGAAGGAGATAAAGAAAAAAGTATTCTGGCTGGTTGCGATGACTACATTACAAAACCACTGAATCCGGGAAACCTGCTGGCAAAAATACAACAATTTCTTCCTGTCAGTCAAGCCAAATCAGCCGGCCGGGAAGAAACCGTTGCTAAAAAAAATCACACCTTAAAAGAAAAAAATAATTAAATACGTTTGAATGCAATGCGATTATTGTTATTCAGCAACTCGACAAATGCAGGGGAAGAATATTTACGCTATACCCTTCCCTTTATCAAAACATTCCTGAAAGAAACCCCAAAGGACGGTTTGTTCATACCTTTTGCCGGAATATCCATCGGCTACGACAGCTATGCCGATCTTGTACGTGCAGGTCTCGGACACATCAACTTAACCATACAATCTGTGCATCGCATGGAAAATATGGTGCAGGCCGTTCATGATGCCAGGTTTATTGTTGTTGGTGGCGGAAATACATTTTTCCTGTTAAAAGAAATGCAAAACCACAATCTCCTGACCGTTATCAGAGAAAAGATCATGGCAGGCACACCCTATATCGGATGGAGTGCAGGATCAAATCTTGCCTGTCCCACGATCAAAACAACCAATGACATGCCCATTGTTGAGCCTGATAATTTCAATGCTTTGAACCTCATCCCTTTTCAGATCAACCCGCATTATACGGATCTGATTGTAAAAGGGCACGCCGGTGAAACACGTGATATGCGGATCAACGAGTTTATCCTTGCAAACAAGGACCAATATGTGGCCGGTTTGCGGGAAGGCAGTGCTTTTCGTATTGAAAAACAAAAAATTCATCTTTTGGGTGAAAAGAAATGCAAAATATTCAGGTATGGCAAAAAGCCTTTTGAAATGAGCCTGGGAGAAGATTTTCAGTTTTTAATGCAATAATTTGCAAGGTTTTTGCTTTTCATGAATATAAAGATCTATTGCATACCGTGAAAAGGAAGTTGCTGATTCGTATCGTTTTCTTGTTGTCCACGTTGTGGCTTATTCTTTTGCTCCTCATCTATCTGCATAGTACGAATTTCCGGAATCACCTTCTGGATATTCTCAAGCCTTATCTCGATGAACGGTTAACGACAGAAATCCGTATCCGGAAAGATGACATTCATGTTGCACTTATCAAGAATTTTCCCAATGTGAGTGTCAGACTGAACAACTTGTTAATAAAATCATCTCCTGAACCGGATTATGGCGAAGTGCCTGTCATAGGAACTGATACATTGCTATTCGCAGATGAAGTTCATCTTGTTTTTAACATGAGAAGTATATTCCAGAAAGCTTACGAACTGAAAAAAATTGAGCTTAAGGATGCAACCATACTACTTTACAGGGACAAAAAAGGAATGGCCAACTATACAATTTTCAGATCTTCTCCTGGAGATAACTTATCCGGATCATTCTCGGTTAATCTGAAAAAAATAGACCTTGTGAATGTTAATATATCCTTTTTTGACAGCAAAACCGGCCTGTGGTTTTCCGGTAAAACAGACAAGGGAGATTTGTCAGGCAGTTTCACTGAAGAGGACTTTCACATCACTGCAAAAACAAAATTATCCCGATCAGGAATCAGGATCAGATCGGAAAACTATTTCAATAACCGGTCGTTCATTTTGAATTTTCAACTTGGCAAAGAAAAATCCAGCTACGAATTCAATAACGGATTCATTACTTATTCGGGTATAGATCTTCATTTCTCAGGAAAGTATAACGCTCAGAACAAATATTATTCCTTTTCTATGTCGAGCCGTGATACCCCGTTACCACGAATAGACATTCCGGTTTTAAATGATTATTTTAACAAATACCAGGCCCGGTTCGAAAATGGATCCATTAACATCAAATCAACTATATCGGGACATGCGGGGAAAATTTCTCCCGCTATCACAGTAAATTATAAGATCGTTAAAGGGGTTATCCGATACAAAGAAAACAAACTCAAAATAACGGATGTCTATTCCAAAGGCAGCTATAGTAACGGAACCGGCAGAAATTCTAAAAGCAGTGTGTTCATCGTCGACACCGTTTTTGCCCGTTCGGGAAAAAGCAATCTTTCCTTTTCCGGTGATATCAGGAACTTTTCTGCTCCTGTTATCAGTGGAAACATGGAAATCCGCCTTGAACCCGAAAAAATCTCAGGTTTCATGGAAATGCCAGGGAATTATTCGATCTCAGGTTTTGTGACAGGCCGAATACAATTCACGTTGTTCACATCAAAGGAAAACATTCTAAAATCTGTCAACTGGAACAAGAGTCTTTTTAAAGGAAATGTTACCCTCCATGAAGTATCCCTGGAACAACCACAAAACAATCTGCCTGTTTCCTTAATTGCAGGGAAATTGCAAATACTTACTGCCGATAAAGTCGTGCTGGATAATATCCTGGTAAAAACCGGCAGGAGCGATTTTTTAGTAAATGGTTCGATCGATCATCTCCCTCTTATCACCCAAAATAAAACAGTCTTTCCTGTGTTTTCATGTGAAGTTCTTTCAAATCATTTTAATACCGGGGATTTTCTTACATTGAAAAGCGATCACAAAAAAGAACCCGTAAAAATAGCTTTCCCTGATTCCGTTTCAGTAAATGCCAAATTCAGAGCTGAAGAGTTCCATTCCGGAAAATTCAAAGCTTCGGATGTTGAGGGCTTTGTACAATACCATCCGAAAATGTTAACCATTGAGCATTTTTCCATGGCAAGTCTCAACGGTTCAATCTCAAGTACATTATCCCTTAAAGAAGAGAATAATTCTATCGTTGCCTGGTGTGATGCCGGCCTGGACAAAGTAGACATCGGTGATCTGTTCTATACATTCAACAACTTCAGGCAGGATGTAATTCAAAATGAGAATCTCGACGGTTCCCTGTCGGGGCATGGTCAATTTACAACAGCCTGGGATCTCAACTTAAATCTTATCCCGAAGAAAATAAGCCTGACTTCACAAATCAGCATAACAAACGGTGAATTAATAAACTATCAGCCTTTACTCGGATTATCCGATTACATCAAGGTGGACGAACTGAAACATATAAAATTTGAAACCCTGAATACATCGGTCTCTATCCGAAACAAAAAGGTTTACATCTCTGAGACCGATATCCATTCTTCGGCCATATCGTTAAAAGGCTCGGGAGAACATGGCTTTAACAAAAAATATACTTACAGATTACAGGTGCATTTATCCGATGTGCTTTGGAAAAAAGCCAAAAGAAGAAATCCTGCAAACACCGAATTCGGATACATTGTGGACGATGGCTATGGAAAAACCATGATCCCGCTCATAATCACAGGAAATGAAACCAGTTACGAAGTACATTACGATAAAACTACGGCAAGATCCATATTAAAAAACAAAGTCCGGAAAGAAAAGGAACTGCTAAAAGAATTGTTTTCTCACGAAGAAGAGAAATCCGAACCAATACCTGCCAGGGACTCTGTAAGGATCGAATGGGAAAACTCTGAGAACAATGAAGCCCCCGATGCCCATCAACAGGATGAAGAGCCTGATGATGACCAGGAATTCAGGATCGAGTGGGAGGATGAATGAATTGGAGAACTGAGGCCATTAGCACATAGGTTTTCAGGTTGTTGGCTTTCCGCTATCTGGTTCCTGGTGACTATGCCTGAATAGTGTTGACCGTTTTTTGTATTCTTTAATCCTATATGATGGATATGTTGACTTTTTCTTTTTTGGTTACTTTTTTCTTTTTGTTAATTATCCAGGTTTTTGTTAATAGTCCTTTAGCGATCTTATACTCAAACTCCATAGGGCTTAGCCTGTTCAATGCTTTATGAGGCCTTTGTGTATTATACAAATATATTGCTTTTATTAACATCTCTTCGAGAGCTTTAAAGTCTTTTGGTTGATAGGGTATCAGGTAGTCATTTTTGATAATCCCGTTGATCCGTTCAGCATGAGGGTTTTCATATGCGGATTTCCCCATGCTATTGAGCATCCCGTAAGCTTTTGTCAAGGCTTTAAAATCTTTACTATAATACTGGCCACCTCCATCAGAATGTATAATAGTGCCTGAGTTGCGATCCAGATGTTGCTGCCTGACAGCCATGGTTAATGCTTTTATCGTCGTATCTGCTGTTCGTAATGTTTTAGATGCGCTATAGCCAACTATCTTTCGGTTGTATATATCCAATATAAAAGTTAAATAATACACCTGGTTGTTTATTGCAAAATAGGTTATATCGCTTACCCATAATTGGTTTACACCTGTCAACTCATCCAGTTCTAATAAGCGGTTGGGGAAGCGTAACACCCCATAACTATCGGTTGTTTTATAGCGATTTTTCCCTTTTCCTACTTTTAGGCTTTGAGAATGGCAAAACTCTTCAAACCGGTCTCTGCCCATATACTTAGGCCTGAGCATATAATACATCTCCCGACACGACAGCTTCGGGTGATCCTTCCTTAATTGCAGGATGATGGGCAATAGTTGCATTTGCTCCTCTTTTCGTTTAAGTTCACGCTCTAACCATTGGTGAAATCCTTGTTTACTTATCCCTACCTGGGGGTAAAGCCTGTTTAACTTTATTTCGTGCTTTCCCCGGTGGTACCAATACCAAAAGATGGCTTGTCGCCAAACTTTTTTTTAATGTCAACCTGATATTCTTCCTCGGCCAGATCGATTACCTTCGACTGAAAATCTATCAGCATTTGTTTTTGCCCTAAGGCTTGTTCCAGCGCCTTGATATGCTCCTTCAGTGATTTAATCTTATTCGTGTCGCTATCGGCTTCAACTACCTGTTTTGTCCCTTTCTTTCTCATTAATGAGTATTTATAGATCCATTTATATATAGAAGTACGAGATACTTCATATTCCTTTGAGATCTCTTCGATCGAGGTAATGTTTTGGTCAAGCTCGCTTACCTTTCTTTTCTTAAACTCTTCACTAAAATAACGATTTTGTCGTTGGAGTCTTGTCTGTTGAAACTGTTCTAATTTTGCCATAATGTTAACCTTTTTTCGTGTTAATTTCGGTCAACATATTTAGGCAAGGACAGATGAGAAGTGAGAAGATGAGATCTTAGGTAGTTTGCTTTTAGGTTACTGGATGCCTGGTTCTGGGTACTGGGTTCTCAAAAAAATCAAATAATAAAATCATCAAATTCCAATCTCCGGATACAAATTTAATACTAGTGTTACCCAGAGTCCCGATCAGATCGGAAAAGAAATTCAGGAAGCATGATTCAATACTAGCGGTCACCCTGAGTCCCGATCGGATCGGGAAAGGGTGCTCTGTTGTACATTTTTATTTACCTGCACGTACGTACCGTTCGGTACGGGGATACTCAGTATGGCAAACGATTGCCAAAACAAAGAGCTGATTAATTGATTAATCGTACTGAAATGAAGATACTGATAAGCTAATAATATGTTTCAGTTATTTCGATTTACCAGTTCATCAATTCATCATCAGCATCCAGCACCAAGTATCCGGCAACCTGACGAGCCAAAAGCCAATAACCCAAAATCCCGCTGCGAAACAGTTCATTGTTGACGTGACAGCAGGGACAGGAAGGTATTCCTGTTGGGATGTGACCATGAATTTTTCCATGGACTATGGATTTGGTATTTAACCGGTTACGGGATATTGTTGATAATATGTAGTTCCGGCAGTTCATATATGATTTGACTTTGTTAGGATTTTCTTGTATTTTACAACCGGTCATTTGATTAAAATACGATCATGTTGAGGTTTGCAGGGAGTAAACCTCAGTTATGGGTGTTGATGTATTGTTCAGGGAAATTAATCATTATGACCTTACAGCTCATTTGAGTTTGAGGTGTCATTGGATCCAGGCTAAATTGATGGCTTGGGTATACCATATAAAAGCAAAGTCCGGAGGCCGGAGAGACTGTTGTGCGGGATATTCAGTTATTCTCTCTGTGAGTGACCGGGCGGAGCATTCAATGATATGTTATGGAAGAAACTAATAAGTATTTGTCGAACAGCAGATTAATGTCTGAGGTTAATGAAAAAAAAGACAGGGAATATTTCCCAGGCAGTATTGAGAAAAGTGAAACCCCTATTCGCGTAATACCTTGCGAGCATAAGGGAGAAAGAAGACTTCAACTACGATTCTCCTATGATAAGGAACTGATCGAACGCATCAGGGAGATACCGGGTTGCCGCTGGAGTGCGACGATGCATTGCTGGCATGTGCCGGATAATGAGGTAACAAAAGAAATACTATTTGATTTACATTTTATTAACGACAAAACTTTTAAGAATCTAAAAAATGACAGGAGTAACCGGGAGTTGTCTGATTCCATCCGGTATTATCTGAAGAAGTATGAAGACTATTTAAAGTATAAAAGGTACAGTGCAAATACGCGGAATGTCTATCTTTCGATGATAAAGATTTTTTTTACCTTCCATAAATTCTGTTTACCGGAGGAAATCACAAATGAAGATATTCTGCATTTCAACAATACTTATATTTTAAAGAACAACTTCTCATTCAACTATCAAAATCAGATGATCAGTGCTATCAAACTGTTCTTTGAAAAGGTTGAGAAGCGGAAGTTAGATTTAGAAGAGGTTGAACGGCCTCTAAGGCCCAAAAATCTTCCCGTAATATTGTCAAAAGAGGAAGTGGTAGATATTATAAGCAGTATCGGGAACCTGAAACATAAAGCAATAATTAGTTTGATTTATTCAGCAGGTTTGCGTGTTGGTGAAGCTATAAATATGAAGATTACCGATATTGATTCGAAAAGAAATGTGGTTTGGATAAGGAATGGTAAAGGTAGAAAAGACAGGGTAGTTAATCTTTCGCCAAGGTTGTTAAAATTGCTACGTGAATATTATAAGCTGTATCATCCGAAAGAATATCTTTTCAATGGTCAGAATTCAATGCAATATTCAGCGGCGAGTATTAGGTGGATTTTGAAGACAGCCAAAAAGAAAGCCGGCATAAAAAAACATATACGTGTACATACTTTACGGCACAGTTTCGCAACCCATTTACTGGAAAAGGGCGTTGACATAAGGTACATCCAGGATTTTTTGGGTCACCACGATCCGAAAACCACCATGATATATACCCATGTGAGTGAGAGAAAAATAACTACATTTATAAATCCTTTGGACGATCTTGAGTTTTGAAAAAAATACTTTATGAAAAGTGATATACGCAATTCAAACTTTCGTATATCGCCCCAAAATTTGGGCGATATATATAAGTTTTGGGGATAAAAAGTTTTATATATTAATGAGTTAGCGTTCATGCTGGTTGCTGCAGCTCCGAATTGAAAATTACGTAATACGAAAGACGAAATACAATGAAAACCCAACCCACAAATAGCACATTTGCAAGCCCTAACCCACAAGCAGATGCTTCAGCTTGCAAAAGAGC